>NZ_JBFRHB010000038.1:0-36554 GCF_052115645.1 Arthrobacter sp. 2MCAF14
AAAGGACATCACCGCCGGGAACAGGTCCTTCAGCGCCGATCCCCGCGTCAGGGCAACCAAATCAGCTCACGCCGGCGCCGCAGGACCGCCCGGCGATAATGGACTGCCCCGGACGGGCAGGTGACCCGTTCCACTTCATATCGTCTAAAAGACTAGAGACTACTTGCGTGCCCGCCCGATTCTTTGAGGCGGGAGAGAGCGCGCACCACATGGAGGGGTATCCCGCGATGACAGAGCTGCTGACCAAGCATTACCGGTCTATCTTGTTGTGCCTTGGAATCACAGTGGCGGCCTGCTCGAGCATATCCGCGGGGATACTGTGGGCTGCTGCCCCTCCCGACGGGCTAAGAGTCCTAGAGCCGGTGGCTACGAAAGCCACCCTGCTCACGCTCCTGGCTGTGCTGGGAGTAATTTTGCCCCTGCTTACCACTCTCAGCCCACGACAACACCTAAGGTTCTTTGCGACCGTCTTCGCGGCCGCTGCCATGATCAACGCCGTCGTCCTCAGCCCCCTGATAGTCGTCCCGTTCCAGGGCGCAACATCGTTCATCGCGGTCATTGCAGCGATCGGCATGGCAGTCGCCAGCGTCCCAGCCCTCCATGTACCTATCGAGGACCCGGAAAACACAGGTACAGAACAGGCCTAGCGTGCCAGATGGTCCGGAAACCGGACATCGACGGGAGCCAGCTCCGGGCGGACACCTCTGGAGTTCGTTATTCCGAGCCGTAGGTACTATCCGATTCCAGCCACGAAGTCGATGGGGACTCGACGCCACGGGGAGATCATTGTGCCAATCATTATTGCGTGATTCTGATGCGTACCCGGTACTGGGAGACTCCAGGAGCACAGCCACGAGCCATCCGGCCCGGGTGGTGGATCTCAAAAGTTCCTTGGCTAGGCTGGAACATTTGGCGAATGGCCGGGTTGACGCCGAAGAGGCCAACGCTGCGGACCATGCAGCTGGCCAGGCACTGCGACACGCCCGAGACTTGAGTCTGATCGTCAGGACCAAACGTGGCCGCGGTACCGACGCTGACACCTGGACTCTTACCGAATCACAGGACCCGGTTGGCATCCCGCGGCGACCGCGGAAAGTCTTCGCTGTGCGGTCGGCATTCAGGGAATTGGGGATCCCCGCAGCCCTCGTGTACGAAATCCTTGAGGAAACGCAAGGGGAACCCCTCGGAGTACTCGAGCTCAGCCGGCGTGCCCGGATCGGTAGGACATCCGCGCATGAAGCACTTGAGACCCTGGCCAACTGGGGGCTCGCCACCCACGACCTTGGGAAAGGATGGGTACAAGGAAAACGGTCTTTGACCGCGGTTGCAGTCCTCGTCGGTGCTGATCAAGCGGCCGCCGCGCAGCACCGACTCCACAAAGACCGAAGGACCAAATGGAGGAACTGGCTGGCAAAGAGGGCCCACGAGCCGGCAACCCTGGCCAGAGAAGACGATCACTACCCGTTCTGGCTGTTCGATCCCGGCCCCGTCGACCCCCATTCCCCGCCCTAGCCGTTTTGGCACCGAAATAATATCCGAAACAGGCGGTCAACCCCTCAGCCGGGAAAAGTTTCCTAGCTCCTGCTTTTGGACCCTGAGCCGACGCTGCCACAACGAAGGAGGCCTCAAAAAGCCACCGAAGAGGTCTACCAGGTCCAAGCTGCCAGGTCATATAATCTGCTATGGATCCCAACGCCGCAATCATCGCCGCAGACGACCCGTCGTCAAGAGCCGGAATCGTGTTCGGCGTGATAGGCATCTTGATTGCTATCGCTGCAATCATTTTCATTTTCATGATGGCTGAAGTGGCTATCAGCGCACTTATCGAGAAGTTTCCATCGGGCCCCGGAATCATGATGGGAGCGGGGGCAGTATCCCTGGTGTTGGCTTTCATTTTTTCGAGCGAATTCTTCGGCATCGTCGGTGGCCTGTTGCTTGGCATCCCTATTCTACTGATGCTTATGGGTTGACCCGTCTTTCTCCTGAAGCAGGGCGCCCTTGCATTTTGGCAATCACGCAGATCCCGGTCCTTGCCGCCGGAACAAACAGGCGAATCGTGGTCAAGCCAAAGCCCGCATGTGAAGGACCAACCTTCGAGGAAGCGGTTGATGTCCGTTTCCGCGACAACGCGGGCTTGAACTGGTTCAGACCAGCCCGCGTACTTGGGATGCTGAATCTGGAACACTACGCCACCTTCGAGGACCTCAATCACGCGGAACCGCCTGTCCTGTACGACCTGTCCGGAGTGAAAGACTGGGCGGACAGTCGATGGCCTAGAAATATCGAAAACAAGCCCCGCCTTTGATTCCGGCGTGGCCGAGCCCGATGGATCCACGTCCGTAACGTTTGCTGACGTCTTCCAGTAGGGTCCCTATGCCGCGTTTTTCGTGAACGTTCTCGAAGATTCCAAGGGTTTTTGCTTTCCCATCCAAGAAGACGGCAAAGTGCTCGACGACACTGCATATGCAGACGGCGGCACCTTGAAAGTTCAAAACGGCAACCTGGTGTGGGTCGGCCCATACTAATCCCAGCGATGATGCTTGTGGGGTACTTCATCGCAGGCCGCTCTGTCTGCGGTGTACTCGATAGCGGTAACAAATGTGTCTAGCGCCAACTGTCACCGTCAACCACGGCGACCGGCGGGGAAACAGCAGATTCGGGGCAGGCGGTGGGTAGCGAACCGTCCACAGGTGGGATGCACCGAGCTGGCAGGCTTGTGAAATACTCCCGCCCTGGTGACGTGTCGATTTCCCCTGGGCCGTCAGGATTGGGCGCCTATCCGCCGTGCTTGCTCTTGTGGCGCGCCTCCCGTTCCTCTTCAGTTACGGCGTTGAGGACAGGCACGGGGTTGCTTCGACAAACCTGTTCAGGGATGACGAGCGTACCGGCCAGTGAGAGCGTCAAGGCATCGTCAATTTCAAGTGAAGGAACGTTGGCAGCGAGTGGCCTAGGCGTATGACGAGATCATTCCTGGCGACGCCCAATGATGACGCAGGCTTTCCGCGATTGGAGGTTCGGACGTCAACGTTCAGAGCTCATGCGGAGGCCTTCGTAACCCAAATGGGTGTCAGGCGGCAGGAGACCCAGAATCTGCCTTGCCCCTGGCGTTTAGGGCATATAGGCTCGCTCCAACGCGCCGTGCGTTCATGATATTCCGGGAGGGTGCAATGTCTATTGGAACCAATCTGCCTGTAAATTCGATCGCGGATCTCGCAGCCACCATTCGCCAAGAACGAGGCACTTTGGATGCAGCCCTGAACAATCTGAGAGCCCGCGTTGAGAGGGATCCGAACTTCACAGGCAACGCCGCCGAGTCCTACGACGGTTTTATTGCCAAATGGCGCTCTGGTCAGGAACAGATGCTCGAGGGGCTTGACGGCGCCGCCGGGCTATTGGATCGCTTCCATGTAGCTCTCGAGGACCTCGGCACCCAAGTCACCCAGGGCTTCAACGTGTAGTACGCGGACAAAAGGTATACACCGGCCCCGAAGAGAGAGGCATCCGATTGGAAGGGTTGATATTCAATTCCTCCGCTCTCGAAGAGACGGCACAAGCCTTTGTGCATGCCGAAGGCGAAGTTAGAAAAGCTTTGGACGCGGCTGACCCGTGTACCTCCGATGGTGGGACCGGTGAGAATGGATCTCCGCGACCATCCCGGGAGCTAGCGATATTTCTTGCGCTCTGTCGGCAATCACTGGAAGCAATCCGAAGAGATTGCGATGCGGTTCAAAATGGTGCGGAGCAGCTTGCGGTAGAAATTTCCAAGTTGTGACCAGTCCTTGGAGGGGGCAAACAAGGAGTGCTTCAACACATTGTTGGCGACATTGGCGCCCTAGAAGGCCGCGTGGCCCAGCTTGGTGCGATGTCCAGGCAGTGCGGAGCGGCGGCGCAAGCGTTGGAGCAGGCAAAAGGGGCTAGCAAGCCGTTGCAATCAGCCGGCGCTTACCAGCTGGCCGTGGCCCTTGATGGGCACATTGCGGTGCTTCGGGATTACGCTGCTAAAGCATCCAAAGCGGCTAGGGTGCTCAATAGTCTTATAGAGCATCTCCGGGTGGCGGATGTGCATCAGGGCGAACACATAGCCATGACGAACAACGGCGGCATGACTATCTCGATGCCAACATGGACGACAGACGGGCGGGCAGAGGCCGAAGGAGCCCGACATGCCGCTGCGGAACAGATTGTGGCTCTACTTCCTGAAGAAACTCAGCAGCGATACCACAACCTCCAGCTCTATGGCTCTCCGAGTTTGGGTGATTTTGTATCGGATCTGTGGACTGGCCTTGTCGTTGACCCACTCGTTGGGATCGGTTCCGTCGTTGGCGTGGCTGGCGGCGCTGTCTTCGGGGATGAGCAAGCCCGCCAGCAAGTCGGCCAACTATGGCATGGCCTGACCACTGATCGGCTCCCAGATGGGTCCCCGGGTTTCTATGAGCAACTGCTTCAAGGGGTGTACAACAAAGACCTGCTCGACCGAGACCCTGCGGCCGGGGCACTTGTCGATGTGGTTGGCACCATAGCGGGCTTGAAGGCACTCACGGGCTTGAAGGCACTCAAAAACCTGTCGTCGCTAAAGTTCAGTACGGCCTCGGAGGCAATCGGTCGCGGGTTTGTCTCCTTGCGCAATGGTTCCGTCATCGATTCATACCTCAATGCTCTAAAACGTCTTGATCCGGCTGAACTGGCGCGGAGGCTTCGCGGGATCGGGCTTGAACCCTCGGATCTGCTGGAGAGGTCTCGTGTCCATGAACGGATGGCTGAGCGGGGTCTCGGCGCGAGCTACTACCGCCTCGACGGCGGCGAGCTCACTTGGAAACTAAATCCACTTGGAAAATTTGGCCGCGGAGGAATTTTCGAAGGAGCCGTCAAAGCCTTGCTTGAGCGTGAACATGGCGGGCTAGTGGAACTCCCTTGGCCTCATCGTGCCATTGACGCCTTCATAGATAGTGAAGCTCCGACTACCTTCGCTAGTGTCAAAGACGACATGATTGTCAGCATCAAGTCCATTGACACCGAGGCAGTTTCGTATCAGGCAGATAACAGGTTCATAGGGCAGATCAAGACCTATGTCGATGATCTCAAGGGGTACCAAGGAAGAATAATGCCGGTGGATGGTGAATCATTCATTTTTCGGGCAAACATTCACCGGGAACTGGACATCGTTATCCCTAATTCAATTTCCGAGGATCATCTTGACAGTCTTCTCAACTTGGTTAATAACTATAACAGTGACACATTCAAAATAAATTTAATCGAGGCTAATAAATAATGTCAGAATCTGATGATGCGATCGCATATGCCGCAGCCCACATTGGTGGGCATCGCTTGGTTATTACCGTATACACAGCGGGGCCCGGCAAAGCTATTAATCGTCCTACCGATTGGGTTTTGATCGCAGATTCCGTTGATCAATTGGTCGCGGGCTTAAGAGAGTGCTTGGCGGCATCGGAAGCCCATCGCCCGCCACGCGAATTTGGTGACTTCAGATCAGCCACTCTCACTTGGGAGCAAAAACTTCAGGAGCTTGGAAGGACAAAAGGTTCTGTTCGGTCCCTGCCATGGCTGACAATGGAAATTCGTCACCTCACTGGAGACCACGAAGTCGCTGCGACGATTTTCGACAAAACAGGCTTTCCAAAGCACGAAGTCGAGGTCGTGGTGCCGGGCCCTCACCCCTCTGACGAAGCGATACAAGCTGCCATCGACACGGTCCTTGACGGTGTGCGGGCTGCAGCCGGCAACGAAGACTAGTATCCAGTAGATGGCATCGCTGACCTCTCGAGAGCTTCGATTCGAATTGCCGGACGGGACGAGCGAACTTGTCACCGTGTCCTGGAAAGCCGGAGCGACAATCGCTGCGCTTGTCGTCAGAATTGCCGAGTACCTACGCCTGAGTCCTGATTCAGTCCATCTCCTCATATGGGGCGGACGTGTTCGCCTTGATCCTGATTCATTGGTGAGCGAGTGTCAGCTCGTACGTCACCAGGAGCTACGAGTCTTGGACTCGGCTTCGGCTTTGGATATGCCGACGTTGCCCACTGCACGGGACTCTGGTGCGCTCGTGCGTGTGCGGCATCTCTCTGGCCCCCAGCTGGGGGTCAGCTGGCCCATTTCCCATGAACGGCCGCTTCTACTTCGGCGTGACGGTGACTACTTGCTCCCGGTCCGCAATGTCGATGAGGCAGAGATCCAGCTATCCCTTGTCAGCGAGGTTGAGACTGCCGAGCCTCTTGTTGAGATATTCGACCCTCACGATGTGGTTTCCCGTGACGGGGCCGACGTGCGCGTGGCACTTCCTCCGGACACGGAGCTTGAAATCGCTTTTACAGGCGGTGCTCCCCTTCGTGTCCGTCTTGTCTCGGACTCGAAATCGCGCCTAAGCGAATCGCCCGATGGAAGAGCTGTGTACGTGCCCGGAATCGGGGAATTACGCGCCTTGAAACTTCCACAGGTACAAAATATTCGACTGCAGAAGCGTCCGGTACCCCAGCTGCCTGAAGATCGGCCGTGGCTTCGGGTACTGCGGGCAGTCCCATTGCTTGCCATGGCCCTCGTCATGCTTTTTGTTCTTCAGAGTTGGTGGTCTCTGCTGGGATTCATCGCTATTGGGGTTGTAACCTTCGTATCGCCAAAAGTTGAAAAGGCTTATGCAATTCAGAAGGCCAAAAAAGAGCAAACAAAGTGGTCTGAAGCTGCGGATGTAACGGCTGGTCAGCTTGGCGCCATCGTGGACACGGAGCGAGCGACTCTTATTGGGGTCACGCCGCCCATTCACGAGCTGGTAGGGCAAGCGCGCCAAAGGACTGGTTGCTTGTGGGAGCTTCGCCAGGGTGACTCATGGTTCCTCCAGGTGCCGATCGGATTGGGTACTTGGCAATCGAAGTCAACGATCGTCGAAGATGCGGAGCTGACTGACGCGAAGGGGCAAGAGTGGGTCTCCTTTTTCCGGCAGCAGCGGTACCGTCCCTCCGTACCCCATCTTCTGTCGCTGGCCGACCACCACTTGGGTGTGGCGGGGCCTCGGTCGTTTACGCTAAAAGTGGTCAACCAAATGCTGGCCAGAATCGCGGTCACACACGATCCAGCCAGTCTCTCGATGGTCGTTATTACACGTGGGGTGAACCTGGATGACTGGCGGTGGCTAACGTCTACACCTCACGCCGCGTCTGGTTCCTCCTGGTATGCGGGACCAGCGCTGATGGTCGATCCCGAGCACGCGGAATCCTTCCAAGCGGAGATCCTTAGCGTCGCGATGCAACAACGGGATGTCTCCGAACATCTCGTTATTGTTATCGATGACCTTTCAAAAGTGAATAAGGCGCTCCTTGACAAGGTCGTTGCCGAGAGCACGGACCGGCATACCGGTCGAATGGTTCACCTCATCATCCTTGCGCCCAGCGACGCGGCACTGCCTCGACTTGTCGATGTCATCGCTACCCCTGAGCCGGACGGACAGGCATGGCTCGTGACGCACCTGGACTCGGATGTGTATCCCCTGAAAATCGGGCTGCTCCCCATCGAGGAAGGCGACCTGGGCCAACTAGCCGAGAGCCTGTCCGGTATCACCAGCGAGGCGTACGTCGGGACCGGACGAGCTATACCGAGCGACATCATGCTGGGTCAGCTTGTTTCCGACGAACTCGGCGCACCCTGGCAGCAGGATGCGGCGGCCTCACTTGTCGCTCGTCTCGGTATCTTCGAAGGCGGCGAATTTGAGCTTGACTTGAAATCTCACGGACCGCACCTACTGATCGGTGGAACCACGGGCTCGGGTAAGAGCGAACTCCTTCGCACGCTGACGCTCAGTCTGGCTATTCGATATTCTCCCAGCGAATGTCAACTGATGCTTCTGGACTACAAGGGAGGTGCTACGTTCTCCGATCTGGCTGTATTGCCGCACGTGGTCGGGTCGGTCTCGAACCTGGAAGCCGCAGATGTCACACGGGTGGTGGACTTCCTCGACGGCGAACTGCTCTCCCGCCAGGCCGCGCTCCGTGACTTCGGGGGTGACTACGAAAAATACCGACAGAAGTCGAATGCTAAAAAGAACGGTCTCGCCAGACTTGTGGTGATCATTGACGAGTTCGCAGCATTCCTGGATGAAGGCAATCCCGGCCGTGGGAGGGCCATTCTCGGCATCGCTGCACGCGGACGTTCCCTCGGTGTTCATCTGGTCATTGCCACGCAAAGCCCCCAACAAGTGGTGGACCGTCAAGTCCGGGCAAATGTCAATGCCCGAGTCTCCCTTCGAACGCTCGATGTCAATGGGTCTGAAGCCGTCATAGGTAGTCCCGAGGCTGCCATGATCCCTCGAGATCAAAAGGGTCGCGCGATCGTGCGTTTGGATTCCGATGAGCTTATTCACTTTCAGTCAGCCCGCACCGACAAGGCCTGGCTCGACACCCCAGCAAGCAGCACAGACGTTTCCCTCCGCGGTCAAAGAGCAACTCCGACCAAGCCGGCGGACGAAACGGACGACGACGCTGCCTACCTGATAGCGCAGCTAAAACTAGAAGCACAAAGACAAGCCGAGGCTACTGGCAAACCCGTGATGCCAGAGGGAACCGAGTTGTTCCTTCCTCGCCTCGAAGTCCAAGACCCAGAAGTGTTCCACCCTGGCGAAGCCAACGGGGGGCAGGTAATGATCGGGCGGGTGGACGAGCCACGGATGCGGCGGCAGCCCGAACTTCTTTGGAAGGCTCCCGATACCGGCTTGTTGTTATCCGTTCCAGTTGGTTGGGCGGTCGCCCCGTTGGTGAACGGGATCGTGGAGCAGCATGCGGACGGGCTGTTCCTTCTGCACTATTGCTTCAGCCGGGAGCCCGTCGGCGGTCTGCTTCTGGGGGACAGCGAACGGTCCATCACAGGTGCGTCCGCGGCCGATTTGGTCCAGCTGGCACAACAGATCGAAGTTCTCCCTCCAGCCCACGCCCCGCAAGCGATGATTGTGATTGAGCGTTTGGACTTTGTCTTCGAGGCCATGACGGATATCGACAGAACGGCCGTTGCCCGGGCTCTTTCCTATGCAGGGTCAAAGGGCGTCCTTACCATTACCACGGTCGAGGATCGTCAGCGCCCGCCAAGCCGACTGTCTGCGAGTTTGCAATGGTTCAAATTTCACGGCCCGCAGCACACCTTCATGGACATGACTGAACGCGAAGTGCGATTCGTTTCCAGTGACGCGCAGAAAAATAGTGCGATTTCAACAAAACTTGCCCTCGGACGCATGCCGACTCTAGACGGCACACTGGCGACGGATCTCCTCACAGGTGTCCCCATGGATCTGGTCGCCGAACATCTATGGCTCGGGACCGGACCTCGCGGGCAGCAGAGAAACCAACTGGTTTTGCAAATCGCCAAACTGCACTATAAGCGGACGAAGAATCCTGCGAAGATACTCACTTGGGCGGATTGGGATCTCCCGGAGTACTTAGCGTCTTTGCACGACCATTTTGCCAAACAACCACCGGCAACCCTAGCAGAAATGGTGTTGACGTCATTTACTGAAGGTGACAGCAACGAACTAGTTCTACTCACGGAACTTGAACGCATCGACCGAAATACGAAGCCGGAACTCCCAAGTAAGTTTTCCTGGCGCCAAGGAGAGTTCCGAACAGCAGATCTGTTGTCAGCGCTCTCGAGGCGAACCGTTACAAGCTGTACATTCCGCACAGCATTTGAGCGCCCAAATTATAATCAAAACGCCCATGAAGCGATAGGACTCGGAAATGTCATCGTTGTATGTCCAGTAGACCAGGACCGGATTCCGACAGGCAGCGGCGCGGGAACAATACACGGACGCTTTCTCTGCGCCGCGCCAGGGCGCGTATATCGGGAAAATGATGGCATCATGGTGGTTGACGGCGAACGCCACGAAGTGGCGTTCCAGTGGGACAAGGACGTCATCGAATTGGCGAAGGCCTTAAGTGACAGGCGGATATTCTTGTGACGACCGTGGACGATGGGCAAGGGATTTCCGACGAGCCTGAAACGTCGGAGCCACTCGCGGCCTTTTCAATGAATCATCTCCATAGCGATTACTTGCCCAGACGGTATGGCCCACTTAAGTGGTTCACTCTATTCTCGTCCGGAGTCAATCAAAAAGTGCTTCGCCGAGTGTCCAGCGAGACCACAATTTACTCTGTTATCGGTACCTTCGTAATTATCACGGGTTGCTTCGCTGGCGTCGCAGCCTACAATGCGATCTCCATTCGCATATACGGTGACTTACGCATGGATTGGATGATAGTTCCATGGGCGGCCGCGTGGGCCCTCCTCATCTATTCAGTTGACAGAGCGATCGTCCGAATGCCCATCAACCCGGTCAGGTTTCGTCCCGAAGCAGTCCAGGTACTATGGACGCCGTCAGCGACTCCGGAAGGTGATGTTGTCTTTGCTCAAAGGGGATCCGGCAAAGTCATACGAACTCGCTGGTGGGACTCCGCAGGAGTCGTGGCATCCATGTTGCCCCGCGTGTTATTGGCTATTGCTGCCAGTTTCATCTTTGCTGAGACCATCCTGCTCATCGTCTTCCAGGATAGTGTGCAGGCGCAGGTGGAAGTCATGGTGAGTAGTGCTGCCGCCAAGAATCTGGACGACGCCAATAAACAAAACCAGACGCTACTTGATCAACTGACCAAAGCTCGAGACAATCTTCGTGCTCAATTGAGTCCCGAACTACCTCGCCTACGAAATCAACTCCCGGAATTCCAAAAGGACTGCACTGGATATGGTGCAAATATTTCAAAGCTTACAAGCGCAATTTCTTCAGAATATGACGGTACGGGTATTGTCATTGATTTGTACCCATCAGGCCAGTGGCATGTTGGTAACCAACCAGCCTCCGAGCAGCGGGTAAATCGGCTGCGGACTGAAATTGATTCGCAAACTGGCAAACGAGACAACGCATGCACAGCAGCATCGACGACTGATGCTGCAATTAAGAATGCCGACATTGCCCTCGACGGTAACCCTGAAGTTGCTTCTCTCAATGCCAAGATCGCGGGCGTAGACAGCAAACTCTCCGATGCCCAGGGGCAGGCCACTGCGATCGCCGACCGACTAAGGAACGACATATTCGTTCGTTTTGCAGCCATTGAACAGCTGATACAAGTGCAGGACGTCATGTCGCCCACCCCATCAACGACCCCGTCGCCCGCCCCATCAACGAGCTCTGGCAATCCACAGGATGCGTCGAGCAAAGCGCCGGAAGCTTCCGCGAATCCCAAAAGCCCTCCCAGCTGTGGGGCCTGGAATGTCGGATGTGTGATCGGGCAGTACTTCTTTTATCCTTCGCCTATGGGGCCCATGGTGGGTGCGTTCAGGATAGTTTTTCTGTCCATGGAGCTGATGCCGATCATCCTAAAGATTGGCGCCTCTTTGAGGCGCCGACGTCCATATGACACCCTCATGGCAGCAACGGAGCATGTAAGTGAAGGCGCTTCCGTACGTCTGGCCAGCCAGCATCTTATGCGGATAGGCACACTCATTGAACGGGATGCGTACGAAAGACGTCAGGCAAGGAGCGCAAATGGCGCCGAATTCGTCGCCGCAACGGCCAGAGTGGAAAACATGCGCCGACGCGCCTTTGGATGGCCCCGGCGGTCTCCAGGTGGTTGGGGAAGTTCAATTCTATGGCTTCTATTCCCGCGTGACGTCCGTCAGGAAGATCTCTACCGTGGACCGACCAAGGATCCCGGGGGTGACGAAACAATCAACTAAAGATGAAGCGCGTGTGGGGTAGGAAACAAATCTCAATTTCGCTAGCTGGGTCGCCTGCGCATACGACGACCCGACGTGCTGCACGACCGCTGACCACCGCGCACAGCGATCTGCGCTGCCATACGCGGCTCTTCGTGGTTGGTGGGGAATTGAGTTCGTGTCGTTGAAGACAAAGGGACCCGTGGCCCTGCTGGGATGAGTGTGTCTAAGCATTCAACCTGGAACAGGACCACGAGCCTTGAACGAGCCTACCGGGGTCGCAGCCGACGCTGCCACCAGCATCTTCAACCTGCCCGATTACCGTGTCATCTCCACCAGCGTCAGCCCCGACGGCGGTCGCCGGGTCATTGTCGAAACCGACCAGCCACCGGGCTGCCCCACGTGCGGGGTGGTAGCGTCACGGCGGAAGGAACGCCGCTTCCAGCGGATCCGGGACATCCCTGTCGCCGGCCCCGTGGAAGTCCTCTGGTCCAAGTACCGCTGGTACTGCGAAGAACCGGCGTGCGAGAGGCTCTCGTTCTTTGAATCCACAGCCCAGGTCCCGCGGCGTGCCCGCTCGACCGGCCGGCTCCGTGACCAGCTCGTGAATGCTGTCATCCGTTCGGGCCGGGCCGTCTCGGAAACTGCTGCCGCGTTCGCGGTGTCCTGGTGGATGGTCCGGACCGCGCTCAACGAAGCCTGCTTCCTCACCCTTCCGGATGTGGATCAGCTGAGCCCAAGAATGCTGGGCATCGATGAGCACCGGTTCCGGTCCGTGCGCTACTTCCAGGACACCGAATCCAAGGCCTGGACGCGGTTCGAGCCGTGGATGACCACGATCGTGGATCTGGACACCGGACAGGTGCTGGGCGTCGTGGATGGCCGGGACCACAAGGGCGTCGGGGAGTGGCTCTTCGCCCGGCCGCTGGCATGGCGTCTGGCCGTGCAGGTCGTGGCGATCGACCCTTCCGCGGCGTTCCGCAAGGCGCTACGCATGTGGCTTCCCCGGACCGCTGTCGCCGTCGATCACTTCCACCTGATCTCCCTGGCCAACCAGGCCGTGACCGAGACACGGCAGAACCTCTCCCAACAGGTCAAGGGCCGGCGGGGAAGGGCCGTCGACAAGGCCTGGGCGCACCGGATGCTGCTCCTGCGCGGCGGCGACACCCTCAGCTGCAGGGCCGCCCTCCGGCTGGAGGAAGTGTTCGCCGCCGACGATCCGACCGGCACCCTGCAGGCCGTCTGGCAGGTCAAGGAACAGCTGCGGGTTCTGCTGCGCACCGGCTCCCTGGACGACGCCGCGGCAGCAAAGAACGAACTTGAGGAACTGGTGAGGAAGGCAGCACGGCCGGAGACGAACAGGCTCTACCGCACCGTCTGCAGGTGGTGGAAAGAGATCGAAGTTCTGATCATTACCGGCGCCACGACGGGCAAGGTCGAAGCCAACAACACCGCCATAAAGAACATCAAACGCACCGCCCGCGGGTACCGCAACCCGGCCAACTACAAATCGGTTATTCTCTTGAGAAGTGCCGTCCGGACGGCGGCATGACACTCATGCCGGGAATCCATTTCCCCACGAACCACCAAGAGCCCCATACGCACCCTCCAGATGAAGGCCACACCGGCAACACTAGACAATTTTCGGACGAATCAGTTTTCGGTTGATGCTCATTCCCAGGACGGCATCGTGCGCCAGGAGGGCTGGAGACGCTACAGATCCTTAGCCTTCGCCTTCCAGAATTCTAAGATGTCCGGGCGGAGTCGATCGGTCTTGGTGACAACTCGGCGATTTTCCCGGATGCTCTGGGCGTATTTGCCTAGCTGTTCCACGTCACGTGGGCGGTAGCCGATCCGGTAGGCGTACAGCTGAAGGTCGTGCGTATCGTACTCGTAGCCACTCTTATGGAGAAGACGAAGCGTTTGGACAATTTCATCCTTACCGCGCCCGTGTTTGAGGCCTCCCTGTTCGTTCATGATCTCAATGGATCGCCCGATCGCAACTCGCACGACAGGGTCCAGCCGGTCGATGAACCCCAGGTCGGCAGGCATACCGGACGGCAGCTGAATCGCTCCGTGCGCCTGAAGCCACATCTCGAGATGATCGAAGCCGGGCCACAGCGTTACGCACAGATCAGCGGTCTTCGGGTCGACCCGATCGATGATTTCCTCAGCGACCTTTTCCTCGGGGTACAGCGCAACAACGGAATGTCCTGCGGCTACCTTCGACACGGTCGATCGGAGATAACCCGTGTCGGCATCTGGACAGCATGCCAAAAGCCCTGGGACGGTCTGCTCCTCAAGTTCAGTGCTCTTGGAACTCACCAAGATCGATTTGGCTGGCCGAGGGCTGGTCTCGAGCCACTCGGCCAGGAAACCGACGGCGGACCGTTGTTCACCCATGGCAACCCATTCGTTCCAGGAGATGAAGTAGAGGCCGGGATTTCGGGTGAGATCTGTCATACCCAGTAGCTTGTCACACGGGTGCGACATCGTACTGAGGGACATATTGCCGGGCTTTGGTTGGGGGAGTGCGCCACAACAGCGACCGGATCAGCGCCTAGGTTTCACGAGGATTTGCCCTTCTCATCGATTGAAGGGTTACTTGTTACTGCCTCTCGAGAAAATGTCAGTGGCACTTGGCAGCGTGAGACACACAGGCCCGAGCTGCAAAGACCAGACCCGTCGAAATGAGAAGATGAACGACATGACTGCGACCTCCAAACTTACTGTGCTCGAAATCTGTGCCGGAGCTGGAGGACAGTCAGTTGGTCTGGAGCAGGCTGGTTTCGGTCATTCTCTGGCGGTCGAGATCGACAAGGATGCCGCCGAAACCCTCAGCCTCAATCGACCCTCATGGGACGTTCACCACGGTGACGTCCGAGAAGTCAACGGCAAAGACTACAAAGGCATCGATCTGCTTGCTGGGGGAGTACCCTGCCCACCCTTCAGCATCGCTGGAAAGCAGCTTGGCGCCGACGACGAGCGTGATTTGTTCCCGGAAGCGCTGCGTCTCGTGAAAGAAGCGAATCCGTCCGCAGTCATGCTCGAAAACGTCAAAGGTCTGGCATCGGCGAGGTTTTCGACCTACCGCCAGTCGATTCTGGATGCGCTCGAAGCTCTTGGCTATAAGGCTGACTGGCAGCTGTTCTACTCGAGCGAATTCGGCGTGCCTCAGCTCCGACCGCGCTTCATTCTCGTGGCCGTAAAGAAGCGCTACCATAAGAAGTTTGATTGGCCCGCTGCACACGGCACACCGCCGACCGTTGGAGAAGTACTTTTGCCGATGATGGAAAGCGGCGGTTGGGTCGGTGCTGCGGCATGGGCCAAGAAGGCGAATGGCATTGCCCCGACTGTTGTCGGCGGCTCCAAGAAGCATGGCGGCGCCGACCTTGGGCCGACGCGAGCTAAAGCGGCTTGGCTTCAGCTCGGGGTCGACGGCAAAGGCATAGCCAATGAAGTTCCGGGGCTTGAGACGCCGCTGGACCACGTTCCTCGCCTGACCAACGAAATGGTTGCCCGCATCCAGGGTTTCCCCCTGGACTGGCAGTTCTCTGGCAAGAAGACGTCCGTCTACCGACAGATTGGGAATGCATTCCCACCGCCAGTAGCTGCCGCTATCGGTACTTCCATTGCCACTGCCCTGGGCGTCAAGGCTCCTGCCAACAAGCAGTTTGAAATCTCTGTGCAGCAGCACCTGCGCGCCGTCAGCTAGCGTGATTTCACGGTCGCCTTGGCCAATGTAGTGGGTTTCGGCGAGCTTGTGAGATGTCTAGACCCTAGAACAGGGTTTGCCGGTCTGGTCGGCGCAACCCAGGTTTGCTCTGCTTTCGATCTGTCTTGGGGATCGCCCGGAATTCCGAGCGATCCTCAAACAATTGCTGCGCAAGATCCATAAGCTCCACGATTGAACGGGCATAGATTGCAAAAAGCGGATCCCCACGAGTTGCATCTGCTGCGAGACCGCAGTCGGTCGCCTCAGCGAGGGGATGAAGCCTAGCGAGGCGTTCCCGGTCCGATGCGAAAAGCACGATTGGCCCATTCGTCCAGTTGCGATCAGGGTGGCTACGGCAGCTCGCCGCGGGGTAGAAGCCAGCGTTCGAGAGGGCGTGGGCCAGGCCGGATACGCCCAGTTCCAGTCCGGCCAGGCTCGTCCAATCGGCTTGCAATTCTGCAGGCAGTTCAGCCTCGTTGTCGTCAGCGTCCGGCATGTAGTTCTCAACGCCCCTAGCGAGCGCATCGAAACTCAGCACGTCCTCCGATTCGGATGCGACGTAGGCGGCAGCGCGGCGCTCCCAGGCAAGAAGTGGGGTAACGTCATACGCGCGTGCTCCGACCAGAGGCCAGACATCGCGGAAGTAGCCGAAACCCTCATCGGTGATGTCACTGGGCTTGGGAACCCAGTAAGACGCGTTTGCCGGGATCGATGAATCAATCTCGAGGTCAGCCAGTGGGTGCATGTGAGTATTCTTCTCTCCAGTACCGGCGGAATCGTCAATGCATGTGGACGTGTCGGCAAGTAGATGAAGCCGGTCTTATCTGTAGGCTCAGCGGGTGAGCCAGTGTTTTGATATCTTCGCCCCTAAACCGGACCCCGCCCTCGATGAGGTTGCCGCTGAGCTAAAGCGCCTTGACTCCGACGGTGTGCGGTGGGCAGCCGTCATTCGCCGTACCTACGACATGATCTACAACGGCCAAGAGACGGGTCGGTACCGCTGGGATCAATTGATGAAAACCGAGAAGACCCACTTCGGCACGCTCATGGAGATCAATGCTCAGCGCGAGTTCGAGTTTGAGGGCGGAG
Source organism: Arthrobacter sp. 2MCAF14 (assembly GCF_052115645.1). Lineage (NCBI taxonomy): Bacteria > Bacillati > Actinomycetota > Actinomycetes > Micrococcales > Micrococcaceae > Arthrobacter > Arthrobacter sp. 2MCAF14. The sequence continues at coordinate 16,505 of NZ_JBFRHB010000038.1, forward strand.
ACGCAACGGACTACCGGATCGCCGGACACCAGGTTGACGCCAAGTGGAGTCAGACTTCCGGTAGTTGGATGCTGCCGCCAGAGGTGTTCGATGAGCTTGCCCTCGTGGTGACAGGTAGCGATGCGGAGTCTGTCTGGTCACTTGGCCTTATCCGCATTACAGCAGAGGTTCGCAAGGAGGCAACCAACCGCGACAAGAAGAGTCAGCTCAATGCCCTGGGGCGGGACTCAGTTCATTGGCTCTGGAAGGATGCACCACTGCGCCCCAACGTGTTGCTCCAGCTTCCCCGCGACATCGTGAACAATATTTTTGACAATCGCTTTGGCACTCAGCGCACGCATCGTCTATTCAGGGCGGCCGAAGGCATGATTGTCCACCGCAACATCGTCGCTACCGTGAGCCGCCAGCTAGATCACCAGAAGCGGGTGCGCTATAACGGCGGCTCCCGCTCCGTCCTGGCGCCAGAGGGCTATCTCATCCTCAGCGGGCTCTACCACCGTCAGCTGGCAGAAGATCTTGGTGTTCCGGTGCCGCGCCAGGACGAGTACATCTCGGTCCGTGTCGTACCTTCCGAGGACAACACTGGAGCTCTTATCGGTGGACGTATGTGGCGGCGGGCCCGTCTCGAAGAGGCGAGCGAGGAGCCGGCTCCGCGGATTGATGAACCGAAAAGCAAAGAGGAAGCGTAATCGTCGTGGTCCTTTGTGACTCCATGCGGCCTTCGACTTCGTTAGCACTGAGCGGCGCTCCGCGCCGCCATGCATGGGCTAGACGCTAGGGAATTTGTCGCGGACGCCGCGGGATGCGGCCGGTGACATCGCGATGTTCGGGACGATCCAGATGGACGACGTTTTCAGCGTCCTGTGTCTTAAGGCGATGTCGGTGGGTCGCCCTATGATCCTGAAGAGAAGGTTTGTGATGAGTTGCGAGAAAGGGGGTCCACATTGGTTTCTGCGTCTCCGGGTGCGGGGCCCGCGTTGCTTGCCCTAGCCGAGGCCATTGACGAGCCGGCGCATCGAGCATCTTGGATCGGATCACTGGTTGCTCTTGGCGCTCGCCTTGCGCGGTACGCCCAGCGAGCCGAAGGTCGTCAACTCGTTGCAGTTGTGTCGGTTCCGACGAGAGATTTCGCGGCTGCTCTGATTGGTTGCGGATGGGCCATGACTCGACCTGCCCCCGAGATTCGGCCGCCGATCGAACTCATGCGGAGCCTCGAGCGTGGAACTCCGGTGAGGATCGTCACTTCGAACGAGGTTCTGAGTGACTACTTTTACGAATTTGACGACAACTTTGCGCGTCCACGCGTCCACGTGGGCGGTACATATTGGCAGGCGGATTTGATTCGTGCACTCGCAGTGCTGCCTGAACTTACCGAGCCCTTGAGAGGACGACGGCCTGTTCCAGGAAGTGTCTGCGATCTTGCGGGATTGCGGGAGACATGGGATCAGCGTCTTGCGAGCCCATCTACGGACCTGGCGATCGTGGGCACGCTTATGTGGCTGAATGACGATTTCGGCGCGTACCTTGCACAGGACGGCTGTACAGTGTCTGCGCCGGATGAAATCGCATCCCTCTTGCTCCCGAAGGAGGAGCGCGTCCCGACGTGGTCGACACGGCTGTACGCGTCAGCTAGCCTCGCTGAGGTTCTTCCGCTACCCAAGGAGATCGATGCGGTCGTGTTGGATGGGAGCGGCGCGATCAAGTATCTGGCTGAGATAGAGGCTCCAGTTGTGGTCTGCGTCCTGGATCGATCAGTCGCGGATGAGACGGCTGCGGAAATTATCGTGCAGTTACGAAACACGCGCGGGGAACCCGTCTCGATTCGCGACACCCTTGGCTGGACACCGCCAATCGGTGTTGAGGCTCTTGCGTTCACGGTTGCGCTATGAGTCGGATTGAGACCCTTAACGCACGCTACGCCTCTTGTGCGGAACTCCTGCGAAACGGCGTCGAGATAGTTCGGGTCGCTGATTCCGTAGGGGCGCGCCTCAACACAGCTGCACGTAGACTGCTTTCGATCATGCGTGAGGGCGACCCGGCACCTTGGGCCGATCTGGCTGGCGCGGTCAATGCGATGCGATGGCGGCTGGTGACGCAGCCACAGCCGATCAGTCTGAACGCTGGTCTCCGCGATGCGGCCGAGCAGGTAGCGGTGCAAGCGAGACGGCTGCGCGGTTCGACAGCGAACGACGAAGTACTCGACGAACTGGCAGCCGCCGCACAGGCGGCCTCGGAAGCAGTACCGTTGCTCGGGTCGGTCCTGTGGAGCTCTATCGAAGAAATAGGACCGAGCGACTGTGTTGTTGTGCCTGCCAGCAGTTCCGCGAGGGCAGGACTTCAAGTTTGGCTTGGGGACCTGGGCGTTCCCGTCATGACGATTGGGGATTTGCACCGCAAGAACCGTCAAGTGGAACAGGCTTTTGCGGTGGGGCCGCCGCGCTTTTTTAAGTCATCTCTAGTAACGGCGCCGCCCGCGAATGGGGTGAGTTTCCTTATGCCTGCCTGGATTGGCGACCGCTCGCTTCCGGAGTCCGTGATCGCGCCATATGCCGACAATGCCATTCGAGTTAAATCACGAACATTCACCGTAGGTGATCTGGGTGAACCCTCAGCGGAAGCGTTGGAGCCTGAGGTTGAGGAGGAGTTCCTTCCAATGCCCATTTGGGGCAACCAGCAGTCGCCTGATCGTGAGCCGAGCAGCGAGGAAGTGGTCGCATGGAAGGTACTGCTCAGCGGTAACCTGGCGATCTGGCTCGACGACGGGGACCGTATCCGTGCGCTTGACCCAAACCAGCCCAGCGGGGAACGAGTCGTTTATTGCGACATACACGCAGTTCGGCCCGGCACGTATCTGTTGCTTCGACAAGGCGAGACGGAACAAGGTGTGTTGTATACAGCCGCGCTGCGATTGCTTGGCGCCAAGGGGGAATCCGTCAGCGCTTCACAGCATGCTTGGAAAGATGAGCTTTCCCGGCTCCTGACTTTGCGTGGCAAAAAGGCGATTGTCGGTGAACTCCGACAACTAGGCGTGACCACGGCCGATCGCGCTCCGGCGTGGATAGAGCCGAACCTCGTCCGCCCGAACAGCGATCATGACTTTGAGATTCTGCTTACATGGCTACGGATCCCAATCCAACCAACCTTCGGTTATGCGACCAAGCTGCGTCAGTTGATCCATCAGGCGATCGCCAACGTGCGGGAAAAGTTGGAGGTTGCAGTCTCTGCGGCGGATCTATCAGAGCTCGAACGCGAGGGACACTTGAGCTTGGACGTTCAGGCAGACGGGTTCCGAGGCATTATCGCGACGCGAGTCCTCGCTATCTCGCCACATCAGGTGATTGTTCCACGGCATGATGCGAGGGTCCCGTTCGAAGATTGGGGTGCACAGTGGCTCGAATGATGCCGTCCTACCGGCCAGAATCGGCGCCTCCCGGCGAGAAGGCGCTCTATGCAGCCCTTGCCTCGAGCCCAGATACCGAGGGCTGGATCGTGTTGCACTCGCTAGCCATCGCCGAGCACGTCCGCCAAGTAGAGGGCGAGGCTGACTTCGTCGTCATCGTGCCCGACCACGGGGTGCTCGTCATCGAAGTGAAGTCGCACCAGACCATCACCGTGCTCGATGACGGTCAGTGGAAGCTCGGTCATGACCGGCCGACTGCGCGGCATCCGTTCAAGCAGGCGAATGAAGCCATGCATAGCCTGCGAGGCTTCCTCGAGTCCAAGAACCTGGACTTACGCTCGATTCCGCTACTGAGCTGTGCCTGGTTTACTGAAGTCCGCGCGCGGACAATGCTGCCGTCATCGACCGAGTGGCACGACTGGCAGGTGTTGGACTCCGAGGATCTACGCAAGGGGGTCCCGGCGGCGATCTTACGAACGCTCGCGGAGGGCAAAGCGCATCTCGACGCGAAAATCCAGTACTTCTCCTATGGAGGTGTCGGTCCGGACCAAGCGCAGACTGAGCGGATCGCGTCGATCCTGCGGCCCCGTTTCGAGCTAGCGACAGTGGCTGGCGATCGACGAAGAGTACGTGAGCAGGAGCTCATCAGCTTTATCGGGGAGCAGTACGAGGCGCTAGACGCCATGCAGGACAACCGGCAGGTCCTCTTCACCGGTCCGGCAGGCTCGGGTAAGACGCTCCTTGCGACCGAGGCAGCACGCAGGGAAGTGAGCATGGGTCGATCGGGGCGGTTGCTGTGTTTCAACCGGTTCCTGGGACGACGCCTTGTAAGCGATATGGACGACCTCCCCGGGCTCACGGTTGGCACACTCCACAAGGAACTGGTGCGGATCGCCGGGGTGCAGCCGCCCCCGGGAGCAGGGCCAGATTTCTGGGAGCGCGAGCTGCCGGACCGGGCGATGGAGGTGCTCCTGGAAGGTGGCGAGGGCCTGGTCAGCGACTTCTTAGTTGTCGATGAGATCCAGGACATCGTTCGCGAGCCCTACCTCGATGTGCTTGATCTGATGGTAGCCGGTGGGCTTGCGGAAGGGCGTCTGCTCCTTTTCGGCGACTTCGAGCGGCAAGCGATATTTGACGCGCCAGACGGGCGGGCGCTGCTCCGTAGCCGTGTTGGTCAGCTCACTACGCATCGGCTCATCACCAACTGTCGCAACCTGCCGAGGATTGGTTACCAAGTCAACACGTTCAGTAAGCTGCAACCCGGCTATCAGCGATTTCGGCGGCTGGACGACGGCTTCGATCCGTCCGTATTCACGTACAAGTCCGGCAGGGACCAGTCTGAGCAGCTGGTGAGCGCTGTACGTACGCTGCGCAACGATGGTTTTGAGCTGAACGAGATCGTGGTGCTGAGCCCCCTTGAGGGGAACTCTACTGCGAGTAGGACGACAGATACTTGGCTCCGCCAGGTGCTTCGACCTGCTGATGGCAGCGCGTCGCGGCCGGGACAACTGTCCTACAGTACGATCCAAGCGTTCAAGGGACTCGAGGCACGGGCGGTGGTGGTGACCGATATCGACCGTCACACGATGCCGAACTTCGAATCGCTGCTGTATGTTGGCCTGACGCGGGCGACCGACAGGCTGTTCGCTTTGATCGAAGCCGGGACACTCAGGGCAGCACTGGAAGGGACAGTATGACTGGGCTCGAGGCGCGCGGTATCGTCGAGGCGGCAGTTCGGCGCGAATTATTTGGTCCCGTGGACACGGACTCGCCCCCCGGGACGCCGCTCGACTGCTCCTCCGGGGTGCTGACCTTCGAATCTCAAGAAGCCAGTCGCGGTCAGTTTCACGAGATGACGACGCACCAGGAGATCCTCACGCGCTCGGATCCTCTCCGTCGCTATGGCATAGGTGTGCTACACAACGGCGCAGCACAGCGAGGTACAGCGATCTCGTCTCCCGGGACTTCCGACGGCGGTCCGGAGGATGACCCCGACCTCAGCTGGGTCGCTGGGCTCGGAGGTACCGAGGAGCACCTCGACGCCCCGACTGTGGAGGTCAAGGGGCGACTTCGCCACGACGAGGCAGATTCCGACGACTTCGACCTCAGCGACGCCAACACCTTCAAGCCGTCAGCAATGGCGATCTCGTTCAAATGCCGCGTGCCGACAAACGGCTCCTTGGTTGTCACGGTGAAGGGCGCCTACTACGACAAGTTGAGCGTGCACATTCCGGGAGTGACCAAAGCCCGCGAGTGGTGGCTCCGTCGCCCGTTCGAACTCACTGGCACGGTTCCGGGGCACGTGCTTCTAAACGAGAACAATCGGCTCAAGAACGTAGATACGGCAACTGGCGAAGAGCGACCGCGCGTTGCTCCGACGACACAGGTCTTCAGCCGACCGGTTCCCGGAGAGCATGACCCTGAACTCCGACTCGTGACAGTGGCCGTTCTGAATCAAACGTCAGGCACAGGTTCGGCCAGCGCGCTGTTCCAGATGGGCTTCACGGTTGCTGCCGCGGGTGGGCTCACGATCGAGGCCTACCACGACATCGAGCAGCCGGACCGGGACGAGGAAGAACAATCTATCGATCTGCTGTACCTGAACAAGCGGACCTACGCGATCGGTCACGGCTGTGCTGCGGAGTGGGGCGAAGCCAAGCACGAGGCAACGTCGTGGGTCCACGCTGAACCGCTCCCTGTATATGAGGTCGTCAGCTTGACGCCGAACGTCTACGTGACGGATGAAACGGGAATCAGAACGTCGGTCATGGTTAGCATGGCGTCGTTGGCTGAGGGAAGCGACGCAGGACGGGTGCAAGTTGAAACAGTCCTGCGCCTCTACGATGTGTGGATCACCCAGCAGGAGAGACTCATCCCGGACCTTTTGCCCCGTTTCCGTCCAGCCGCGACCAGGCACATGACGCTCTGTCGTGAGGCGCTGGCTAGGATGCGGGCCGGGTGGGATCTCGTGAACTCTAATCCGATCGCTGGTCGCGCCTTCCGGCTAATGAACGAAGCCATGCTCTACCAGCAGGTACGATCGCGCTTCGAGCTTCGTCAAGTCGCCGCCGGGTCGGGTGGAATTCTGCGGGTGCAAGGTCCGCACCCGGAGCCCGTTGTGAAGCCCGGTACGGGCAACTGGCGTCCCTTCCAGATCGCCTTCATCCTGGCTAGCTTGCCTGAACTCGTAGAGCCTTCGCGTGCCACCCGCGAGATAGTAGACCTGATCTTCTTTCCGACTGGTGGAGGTAAGACAGAGGCATACCTCGGTGCGTCAGCGATCAGTTTGCTTGCCCGGCGGCTGCGCAACCCAGAGGACGCGGGAACCGACACGCTCATGCGTTACACGCTGCGGCTACTAACAGCACAGCAGTTTCTTCGCGCTGCGGCATTGGTCTGCGTCCTAGAGGACATCCGATCGAAGAATGCGGCGGACCTCGGCGAGACACGATTTAGTATTGGGATTTGGCTTGGTGGGTCCTCTACTCCGAATACCTGGAAGAGGGCCGTCGAGGTTCTGAGTCAGCTGAGGCGCGACCCGCAGACACAGAACGAGTTTCTGCTGCTCCGCTGTCCTTGGTGCGGGGCTCAGATGGGCACGAAACCCCGAGGGCGAAGCGGTCAGGACGTCATCGGCTACGAGCAAGTCGGGCAGAAGGTCATCTTTCGCTGCGTCGATACGGTCTGCCTGTTCAGCGGGCGGAAGGGGTTGCCGGTGCATGTCGTCGACGACGACATCTACGAAACTCGCCCATCGATCGTCATCGGTACCGTCGACAAGTTCGCCATGATGGCTTGGCGCCCAGAGTCGAGACGACTGTTCGGCTTAGGCGATGACGGTAGCCGCCAGGTGTCTCCGCCTGGCCTCATCATCCAGGACGAGCTCCATCTGATCTCTGGACCGCTTGGCTCGATGGTCGGTCTGTATGAACCTGTGATCGACGAGCTGTGCACCGATTATCGTGGCGGTGAGCCTGTGCCCCCCAAGATCATCGCATCGACGGCGACCATTCGGCGGTATGAGGATCAAATCCGGGGACTCTTCGGGCGCCAGCAGGTGGCACTCTTCCCGCCGCATGGGCTGGAAGAAGGACATTCGTTTTTCGCTGAGCCGGCCACGCTCGACGATGGCTCGATCGAGCCGGGACGCCGCTATCTCGGCGTCATGAGCTCTTCGCTCGGGTCGATGCAGACTGTCCAAGTGCGAGTCGCAGCGGCAACCCTACAGGCAGGTACCGAGATCCCCGAGCCCGACCGTGATGGTTACTGGACGAATGTCAACTTCCTCAACAGCCTGCGCGAGCTCGGCAACACCGTGTCGCTGTTGGAGTCGGACGTACCTGACTACTTGACCGGACTGCGCTTCCGGGATGGTATCGAACCGCGTTGGCCGCGGGAGACGATGGAGCTCACTTCCCGGCGTCGAAGCGATGAGATCCCGAAGGCCATCGAGGTACTCCAGGCTCGCTACGGGTCGCCGAACTGTGTCGACATCTGCTTGGCATCGAACATCATCGAAGTCGGTGTCGATATCGACCGGCTCGGACTCATGACGATCGTTGGCCAGCCCAAGACGACGGCACAGTACATCCAGGTCAGCGGTCGAGTCGGCCGTCGGGCGGACGTCAGTCCCGGGCTTGTCATTACTATCTATGGCGCGGCGAAGCCGCGAGACCGAAGCCACTACGAGCGCTTTCGCACCTACCATCAACGGCTCTACGCGCAGGTCGAGCCAACGTCGGTGACGCCGTTTGCTGCACCGGTGTTGCGTCGCGCACTGCATGCCGCTGCGGTGGCGCACATCCGCCAGGTAGCGCCGCTACTCCCGCCGTACCCGTTTCCGCTACGCGAGTACGAAGACGCGATTGCTCTGCTTGAAGCACGGGCAGCCATCGCCGACCCCGACGAAGTGCCGGTGCTGAAACGCATGGCCAAGCGCAGGGCCCGGCAGTGGGAGAGCTGGGAGCGAACTATGTGGTCGGCCAACGTCATTCAAGGTGATCCTAAACAGGGTTTGATGCGGTATGCCGGAACCCTGCCGGACCTCGACAGCGAGGCGACGATCTGGGAAGTACCGACCAGCATGCGCAACGTCGACGCTGAGTGTCGGTTGCAGATTTCGCTCGCTTACAACCGGGTGGACGCAGAGGCTGAGGAGGGCGAACTATGAGTACGGGTAGCATGCGGCGGGCGCAAGTCGTTACGCCGTTCGGCGTGGGGGCGATGAGTGTCCTGGTCAATGGGACGTCGATCATTACTGCTGGCTTGGATCACTGGTATCCGGCTAGTAATCCAAACCTCGCCTTGGAGGAGTACCAGGAGCACGACTGGCGCCTGGAGGCGCGGCTGCGGGTTCAGGAGTTCCGTCTCCCGCCGGATTATCGCTACCAAGGCGCAGGAAGCGATCAACGTAACGTCAAGCTGACGGTGCCGGTGCTGCGCTTTCCTCGCTGGAGCTTCTGTATGTACTGCAAACGACTCAAGCTCAGCACCCTCACTATGCAACAGGGCGAGAAGTGTCCAGACCCAGAGCACGCCGACAGGCAATACAAGCCCCGGATGTCCCAGGTGCCCTTCGTCGCCATCTGCGTAGCTGGGCATCTCGACGACTTCCCATTCGACAAGTGGGTGCACCGCGCTCATAACCCGAAATGTAAGGGCATATTGCGCCTTGAATCACGGGGTGGTGGTGGCCTCGAAGGTCAGGTCGTGACCTGTGGCCTTGTCAAGGGAAAAGTTGTTGATGGCTGCGGGAAACAGCGGTCACTGCTCGGCATCACGGGATCATGGCGAGACTCCCAAGGTGAGGAGCACACAAACCTGACCGATCAGCTGTCCTCGAACGAGAATGACCCGCACTACTGCACTGGCGCACGGCCGTGGTTGGCGGAACTCGACGGCGTCTGCGGGCTGCCTATACGAGGCGCGCTCCGTGGTGCCGGGAACGTCTACTTCCCGAAAGTGGAGTCATCGATCTACCTGCCGCGGAAAGAGGGCGCGGTCAGTGTCGAGATGCACGAGTTGATGCGTCACCCGGCCGTGAGTGCGACCATGCGGACCCTGCACACAGCTTTCGGCGAAGATCTTGATGTCGCGGTTTTGCGTAAGACCTTAATGCGTAACGTTCCGCCCGAGCGGTTCAAGCCGATCTCGGATGAAGAACTCATGGCCGGCTATCGAGACCTATTGGGGGTCGAAGGGCCGCAGCCAGAGTCGAGCGAGGAAGGCGGTACGGAGCTCCTTACGGAAGACGACGAATGGCGCTATCCCGAGTACGTTGCGATCCGCGAAACGCCGAAGGACGACTACTTGACGGCGACCAATCCTGGAATGCACGCCGACCTCTCTTTGCATTTCGACCGCGTGAGGAGCGTTGATGTCCTACGGGAAACGAGGGCACTCCGTGGCTTTACGCGGGTTCGAGATGACGTTCTCAAGCTCAGCGTCGGGAAGGCTCTCTTACGTCGTCGGTCGCTTTCACCTGAACAGGACTGGCTGCCTGCATACGTGGTGAAGGGCGAGGGGATTTATGTCGAGCTCGATAGTGATCGCCTCGCGAAGTGGGAGGCTCGACCTAAGGTCCAGGCACGAGCGGACAAGATTACCGCGCACTATGGCCACGTCGCGTCGCAGCGTGGGCTCCATGCACGCACGCTCAGCCCACGGTTCGTACTGCTGCATACGCTGGGCCATCTGCTGATTAACCAGCTGGTCTTCGCCTGTGGTTACAGCTCGGCGTCCCTTCGGGAGCGGCTGTATGTGTCTGATGCAGCCGATCGGCAGACGGCAGGACTTCTGCTCTACACCGCGGCGGGAGACTCTGAAGGCACGATGGGTGGGCTCGTCCGTATGTCTCGCCCGGACAACCTACGGTCGGTCTTTGCGTCGGCGCTGAGCGGAGCACGTTGGTGTTCGACCGATCCGGTTTGCATGGATGCAGGGGAGAAGGGTCAGGGTCCCGACTCCTGCAATCTCGCGGCTTGCCACGGATGTGCGTTGTTGCCCGAGACCAGCTGCGAGCAGTTCAATCGATTCCTGGATCGTGGCTTGGTGATTGGGACTATCACCGATCCGACGCTGGGCTACTTTTCTGACCTTGATTTGTAACCTCGAAAAGTGCCAAGCCCAAGTCACACCGACCATCGTCGGAGGAGATTACCATCGGGGCTTCTGCAGCGTTTTGATCCAGGTGTGCGCTCGAATTCTTGGTAGCCAACACGACTGTATCCGCGTCAATGATCTGGCGAACGGGAAGCTTGCCTGGCCTAAAGATTTTTCTTCGCGGAACCCTTTCGGAGCCTCTCGAGACGCCGGATATGCGCGGCGACATCCCCATCCGGCCAAGGAGACCACGCAGTCAACTCGTAATAGCTACGCCTTCGCCCGTTCTCGTACCGATACTGCACCCTATGATTCCATCCAAGCTCCTTGAGCTCACGGAGTCGTTTCTGCCAGTCGTCTTGGTGCTGGTGGGTAGAAGCGATGACTTCAAGGATCTGGCTGGGTGCAGCCTCCCCTGCCTCCGCGAAGGCCTTAAGCGCCTCGCCAATTCTCTTGTGCGGTTCCAGCCATGCCGCAGCCGCTCGGATCTTGTCCGAGTGCTCATCAAGGGACGCAAAGTAATCACGTTTTCCGTTGTTGCATTCTTGGCACAACGGCTGGAGGTTATCCACATCATTGTCCCCACCCCAAGTGAGCGGCAATTTGTGGTCAACTTCCAGCTTGACGAAGTCCTGAGTTGGTGTCTTCCCGCATTGAGCACATCTCTGGCTAAGCAGTACGCGGGCACGGAGTTTCCCAGATATCGCTCGACGGCGTGGATCACCAGGTGGTCGGAGTCCCTGAAGGACATACCTCTGGGCACCGCCTATCCAGAGACAAGGAACAACTATTCCGTAAACGTCTCGAAGACCGCGAACGCGTCTATCCGTCTGTGAATGACTTTCGCCCATAATCGACGTTGCATGATTTCGAATCTCCACCATGGTTGGTGGATCACTGCGTCGTTCGTACAGGTACCCGTATAAGACTCGAGAAGCTTCATCACTTATCAGTGCTTCGAGCTCTGGGCTTTCTGGACTTGGCAGTGGCAGGAGGGAGTCATTCACCGAGCAGCTACCCCTTGAACAGCCGTCCACTCAACAAAGTCGCAATTTTCTACATGCCCTGAGGCATTTCGCAGTACATCGAACACCATTGATGCTGTTCGCCAGGTAGATACCTCGGCGTAGTGATCGTTGTGGTCATCGTTGGAAATGTGCACATCTTTCAGATTATGGACCTCAGACTTATAGACCATTCCGCTCAGTTCAATTTCTGCATTGAGATCACAGCGCATCAGTTCATCGTCCCCCTCGAATACGTCATAGGTTTGGGAGGTCATTGAGTCGAAGTCGAGCTCAACACTCGAAAGAATCGGGGACTCGAAAGCTCTCGGGAGCTCGAGTGCCAGACGTGTATCCGGATCGCTCTCAAGAGGAATTTCGGTCCATAGGAGATTCTCAGCGGCGGCAACGAGAGCTTGCTCCAGTTGACGCGACTTCTCATCATCGAATTCCAAAGGCACTTGGCCGTGCTCTACTTGGTCTCCGGAAGGCTCTTGCGATGGTTCCGTCGACGAGCTGCGAGCTTGAGCTTCAAGGATCTCAATGATGTCTTGTAGTCGAGGAACCAGTTTGAGCCTCACGTCGCCCTTGGCCGCCGAGGCCTCTTGAACCAGGTGGGGGGCTAAGGTGCCATCGGAGCCAAAATCCTTAGAGTTATGGGACACAAAGTAGATGGAGGCACCTGGCGGACAGCCTTGCAAAAATTCGAGTATGGAGTGCCAAATTAGCGCGTCACGGTAGCCAGTGCCGTCTGCTTTAAATGGTTGTACAAAGCCGATTGCGCGTTCAAAGAGTGCTTCTTGGGTCACGTCGGGCAGCGGTAAGATCCTGCCCCCATTCGCGTCCAACTTGGCGGCAACACGGGTGAAGTACTCGGCTGCGTCAGCCTCAATTGGCTCTTTCTGTTTTTCCAGAAACTTACCGATCGTGTCCCTACTGGAACAAGTTCGCAATTTCTTTGCAGCGTTTGCCAAGGCTTTTTGCGCTTCTATGGAGGAGGCCTTTACTTGACGTTCGGCTTCTCTTAGCACGACGACTGGGACTGCGAGATCTACAGACTTACGACGCGTGGCATCGAGAATTGCCTTCCACGAGGCTGTGTCGAGCTCGGCACTGTGATCGTGCAGGGTTGTCGTATCTACCACGACATGAATCTTTGATGCCAGTACATCGTCCGAGGTGGTCAATGTGCTCTCCTGTGGTTCTATGATTTTTCGACATCTCCTCGCATCACTCTAAGGGAGGAGGAAGGTCATGGTTGAACGCCGTGGGATCCGCGAAATAGGGGCATATTTCGTGGCCGATGGCAGCTCCGACATGGACCTACGGCCCGCCGAGGGGCTGGCATGCGCGGCTGCCATATGACCACTAGCGCCAATGGCGTCCTGAGACTCGGAAGAGCTTCCAGTCATCGGGTGCCACGACCAATGACCGGCTCACTTCCGTTGACCAAGTCGGCCATGCAGCATCTAGAATCCCAGCAAGCTCGCAAACACTAGGATGCAGGTCTCCTCTTGCCGCCGACTTTCTCGCCAGAGTGTATGCATCCCAAGCAGAATGGCCATTTTTGAGAGCGAAGTGGAAAACACTGGAGAAAAATCCTGCGACAACATCGTTTATAGGTGCTGACGTTGATACGACGACCTGGGCGCCAGCTTCAATAAAGGCGATATCCATCGGCACGGTCTCAACCAGCTGATTCTGGCCGTAGAGGCCCCGTCCTGTTGAGCAGGCGGAAAGAAAGACTAAACGTGTGCTAGCGCAGTCTGCCTCTAACAGCACTTTGTATGGGGTTAGGTAGTCGGTCTGGGTTGGCCCGAGGAGCATTCCCACCTCGGACGCAGCAGTGCCGGAACGTCCATGGCCGGCTAGATGAACAATTTCTGGCAACGGTTCGGCAAGGGAGAGGTCGGCCGGTCTAACTGAGTACAGGTTTGCGACAACTGCAACCTCGGTATCAACCGTTTGAATGTGCTCGCCAGTCGGATCGGAGTACCCGACAAGGAGGGCGGTCTCATCAGTGTTCACGGCTCGCGGCTCGGAAAGGCTGGATAGGCGGTGAGTGTAACTGACCTCAGCGAAGCCCAAATCGAGCAGAGCTTCATGAAAGGGAACGTTGTATACATCAGGACCGCTGCTGATCACGAGCCCCTTGACTCCTTCTCTCAAGAGTATCGTGAGTTCCTGCAATCCATGAGTGTAGTGTTTAACCAGCGCATCAACAGACTCTGGAACAAGTGATAAATCGATATCCGATGAGAATTCCAGCGGATAACAGCGTACTCCAGTATCCGGAGACTCATATGCAATGAGGCAATTCAAATAGCCATTGAATGTGAAGAATTGCACATAGGCGCGGTGTGCGCCTAAAATTGCTACGTCCAATCTAGGTTTTCCGCTTCCACCGGTGGTCGTGATTGATCTGCGTAGGTTTTCGTGAGCCTCTACATACAGGGAACTGTCCTCAATTCCACCGCGGTGTACCTCTAGAGCCCGTTGATGCAATACGGTAAGGAAGCGCTCAAAGTCCTTGGTCAGGGGCGACGTAGAGTCGCGGCGCCTCTCGCGCTGACAGACGTTCAAGTATTCGAAGAGGTTGTACTCGATAAGGTTCATTTGGTCCAGATAATTTGCTGAAGTTGGCGGCTGGAGTTCGGATATATTCAATTGGGGGGACCTTGCCGAAGAGTCGTCAATTAACTTGATGCATCGGTCGATTAATTCTTGCGGTAGTCGCGCGCCGAAAGCAAAGACAAAGTCAATCAACGACGATCGAAGTTTGCGATATATGTCGATTCTAACGATGCCAATAGAGAGCATAGCTCTTAGTGCGGTCAAGCTGGCTCGATCGGTTAGATTGTAAGTATAATGAATGTGTGAAAAATCTCCATTGGAAAAATCGAGTTTAAAACCCAGCTCTAAAAGATGCGACTGTGGTGTTTTAACATAGAACGGCAGTGCATATGATGCCCGATTTACTGCGTTTAACTCTTCGTCGGACTCGACGGCCAAGTACCAGCCAGGCACGAATCCGGTGCTGGCGTAGCTGAAACGGGCTCCGCGGTTGCGGATTGAATCAATAACCCAATCTGGTACCAGGGTTTCTCTGGAGGGCCAGCTGCCTGGCAAGCTCATGAATAGATGGTGGAGGCTCTTCGCGGACTTCAGGGCCTCGTCCTTCCATAGATCTAGACGGTCATCGGGATAGCAGGCCAGCAGCTCTAAGGGGGTGAACATCTCAAATGCTTGGTCCATGTTGTGGTGTGCAACGCTACGTACCAGTTCTAGATGGCTGTCCGGAGAATCGAGGCCAAGAACCACCCGATCAGTTGTTAGCGCCACTTCGTCGCGCTTGATCGGATGCAGGTCGGGGGATGGATCAAGGATTTCGGGATCCATATTGGCATTAGATTGAGGCTTCATTCGTTTCCCGAATTCTGAATCAATCAGGAGGCACAGTAGGTCTGTCCGAACCTGCTGCGTATCTCTTCCCAAGCGATAGAGGGTAAACCATGCTGCTAGAAGATGGCTACTTATTCGAGGGTCAAAACCTCCATCTCGCCACCTAGATATGATCGTTTTGCAGTCTTCTGCATCCAAATATGGTGGAAGCGACATGTCTTGGTCGTCAATTCCATAAATGTGGCTTAACCCGACATGAACTGCGATCAGTGCTTGCTCAACACTCGAAAGTTGACTTGACTGAGCCCAACCAGGGGAAGTCGCCCGACTGTTCTCACCGCCGAGGAACCGCTCGGCAGTGAAGAGGAGCCATCGCCTTCGGGCCGTAGTCAATTCATTTGCATTCACGGCGGTCATCAAGTCTCCGGTTCGAATAGTCCAAGGGGATGATCCGTAGTGTATTCGAAGCGCCGGCATTTGAAGGCCCGGTTCCAGTCCGCCACCAGCTGCGCAAGCTCCGGAATGAGCGCCAGGTACTCTGCGACCGGGGCGATCCGACGGGCAGCTGGCGCCAGGCTGACCCACTCTAAACTTTCCCTGAGGATCCTGCCGAGCTCGAGCGATTGCTAGCCCAGCTGATCGAGCGGCCGGAGGACGTCTCCGAAGAAATTATGGACACCATGATCGGATGCGTACCCTGGGCCAAGTTTGAGGGTCGGAACGGCCAGGGCTGCTCGTCCGATTACCTGCCTTTAGGGTAAATATTCATACGGGGCGGCTCTATTTGCGACAAGCTAAGGCTCGATGACGCCATCTCGGCAGGGCTCATATCGAGTTGACGCGGCCTTGTCGGCGTTGCGATGCCGATTGCCGGCAGGTTGGTAGGGGATGATGTCATTGCCGGGGGACCGAGGGTGTGTAGGGAGACACTTGACCGCCTGAATTTCCCTGTCAC
Organism: Arthrobacter sp. 2MCAF14; assembly: GCF_052115645.1. NCBI lineage: Bacteria > Bacillati > Actinomycetota > Actinomycetes > Micrococcales > Micrococcaceae > Arthrobacter > Arthrobacter sp. 2MCAF14. The sequence goes on from NZ_JBFRHB010000038.1 coordinate 32,367, forward strand.
AATAAGAGGCATAATCAAAATGGGGTTAGATGAAAGTCCGCAAAGTAAGTATCAAGAATTATCGGGGAATCAAAGAAGCGGAATGGGTTCTTGATGGTTCTTTTGTTGCTTTTGTTGGACCGGGAGATAGTACAAAGACGACGCTCTTAGATGCGCTGGGTCTTGTGCTATCGACCCGTTATAATATTGCGTTTACTGATGCAGACTTTTACGACTGCGATCCGTCTAGACCCATCGTCATTGAGGCCGTCATGGTGGATCTGCCGGACGAATTGGTTAACGAACGTAGCCACGGTAAGAATCGAAGCGGCGTTACAGCGGCTGGTGTGGTTGTCAATGACCCTGTTGAAGACGAAGACACTATCGAATGTTTGATAGTCCGGCTTTCTGTGGATCAATCCCTCGAGCCGGTTTGGGAAGTTGTGCGGCCAGGTGAAGTCGAAGGTGCGCGCATAAGCGTGACAGAGAGGGGGCACCTTGGATTCTTCAGGATCGGAGACTTCGTCGATTCCCATCTTCGCTGGGGACGATCTTCGGCACTCTCAGCCCTGACACAATCCAAATCGGGCGCCGCCTCTGCCGTTATGGAGGCGCAGCGCCAAGCGCGTCAAGCGATCGGTGGACTCACTGGAACACCACTTCATGATGCAGCCATCCTGGCCCAAACTGAAGTTAAGAAGCTGGGCAGCGGACCTTTCGTAGATCTCAAGCCTGGACTCGATCCGAGCATTGGAGTCGGAACAGCATCGCTGGTACTGCATGACGGCAACATTCCTCTCACGCAGTTCGGGTTGGGGTCTCGGCGTTTGTTGAGCCTGTCTATCCAAGAGAACGCCTTGGCCGGACGATCGATCGTCGCAATCGACGAAATAGAGAATGGCCTTGATCCTCATCGGCTCGCCCATCTCATCCGATATCTAAAGGATCGAGCACGGAACGAGGACCTGCAGGTAATCTTCACAACCCACTCTGCCTTGGTCGTGGAATCTCTCGCTCACGATCAGATCTACGTTGTTCGGTCGAGCGCTGGTAAGACCTCCGTGAGTGCAGTTCCTTCAACGCTCGCCCAACCCCAAGCAGATGTGCTTCAGGGTGTAATCCGAGAGCGCCCGTCAGCTTTCTTGGCAAGCAAAGTTCTGGTGGGCGAAGGAGCCACAGAGGTTGGCGTGTTGAGGCACCTTCTCTGGTACTGGGATCAGTCTCGAACGAGCGTCGAAGACGTGACATCCGTAACTGCTGGTGTGGGAGTGATGAATGGAAGCGGAGACTCCCAAGCACCTGGGCGCAGCTCTGCGTTGGCCCAACTTGGCTACCCAACATTGCTTGTTATTGACGGTGACGTGATTTCGAACACCGAAGCTATAGCGGCGGCCGCCGACAACGGTGTTGTCGTTGTCCAGTGGCCGCTCACTCAAGCTTTAGAGGACGTGATAGTCGAAGCTCTCCCCGTGGAAGGTTTGCAAGACGTGGTCGATTACGCTGTCGCCGATCGATCAGAGGAGGCGATCTGTGCGGCCATCGCTTCAAGACTGGGAGTTTCCAGGATCACAAGTTCTTTAGTCGCTGATTGGATATCGGAGCATGGAGAGGCCAAAGTCCGCTCTGCGATTGCCGCAGCTGCAAAGGGCGCAAAGCCAGGCAAGGACAAAGAGGAGAGTAAAGCTTGGTTTAAGCGTGAGGACCGGGGCGAATCCCTCGGTGCGATCATCGTGAAACACCTCGCAGCTATCCAGTCAGAAACATTGCTGGATGGGCTGGCGTCAATCTCAGCCTTTGTCTACGGTGTGAGTCTAGTGGCTGCGCCTGCTGGCGTCGGTAAGTCAGAGGCCGTTGCGTAGTGCAGAATATCGGGGAGATTCTTGCTAATCTGCCATGTTCAGTCGAGATGCCGGCCGGTACGGGCAAAACAGAGACAATCGCCGATCTGGTGCAGGCGTACGCCGATCAAGGAAAGCACTGCCTCGTCCTGACCCATACTCACGCCGGCGTTGACGTGCTCAGAAGACGACTCAAGAAACGCGGTGTGGCGAGCGGGTTCTACATGGTCAGAACACTAGACAGCTGGTGCTACGACTTGATCCAAAGTTTTCCAATCATTTCGAACATTGCCGTTGGCGATGAACCGGACTGGGACTTTCATCGGCAATACCATGAAGCTGGGGCACTAGCCGTGACGTCGGGAGCTATCTCCAAGATGTTGCGGATAAGTCATGACCTTGTGATCGTCGACGAGTATCAAGACTGCCAGGTTCATCAGCACGAACTTGTTGCAGCGGTTTCTCGAACTGTGCCCACTGTTGTGTTTGGCGACCGCATGCAAGGACTCTTCTTTTGGAGCGGCAACTCGGTCATCTGGGAGGAGCACGTGGTCTCCGTGTTTCCGCCTGTGAGTATTGAGGTTGAACCATGGAGGTGGAAGGCGTCTAATCCTGCCTTGGGTCAATGGTTGCTCGATGCACGGCAGAACCTTATGGACGGCTCCGGCATAGATTTGACATCCGCTCCGCTGCAAGTCTACGTGGACGGCGACGAAGCGACTGCATGCTTTGACCGGCCGCGTCATCCGGAGACGTCTGTCGCCATTGCTCGCTGGCCTAAGTCTGCTGCGATCCTGGCCAACAGGTTAGGTGGCGCATACACAATGATCGAGGAACTTGAGGGAAAGCACCTCGAGGCCTTCGCCGGGATTGCCGATGGGGGCTTACCTCGCCAGGTTGCCCAGGAGACGCTTGCATATGCTCTAAGCTGCTCATTTGGTGTCGCAAAGTACTTTCCCGTTACATCGAGATCGTCACTTGCGCGCGGCGTTGAACTGTCGCCGCAATCCTTCATCGGAGCCGAACATGCCGCCTCTGCGCTGAATGACATCATTCGAAGCCCCACTCCCTTCCGGGTAAGACGAGCACTGCAGGAGCTTCGAAGCATGGAAGGAGTAAGACTCTTCCGACGGGAAGCGTGGTCAGGAATGATCGAGGCACTCAGACTCTGCGAGGCAACCCCCGGCCTGACTGTCTACGACGCTGTTGTTCAGATCCGAAGCCGGATGAGTATCGTCGGACGCAAAGCAGAATCTCGCATTGTCGGACGCCCTCTTTTGGTGAAGGGGCTTGAATTCGACCACGCCGTATTAACAGAGGTTGACGGACTGAATGCACACGAGCTCTACGTTGCTCTCACTCGAGGCTCCTCGACCGTGAGTATGGTTACGAATTCTCACAGCCTGAACCCACCCCGCCCCTACTAGGACTTTACGAGGTGATCATACGAACTCCGCATCCTCACCCCCTTTTCAATCAACCTTGACCGCACCGTATGAGCAGTCACACCCATCCGCTTACCAATCGTGGCCAGTGAGTCACCTTGTTCGTAGAGCCTGACTGATTCCTTGATCTGCTGTTCGTCTAGGCCAATCTTGCGTGGCCTGATCGCCCGTCGGCGTAGGCGCTTCCTGACGGTCTCTCGGCTGATCTGGTACTTGGTGGCTAGCTCCTTGACGCGCATGCCTGCCTGGTAGTCCTCGGCCATGGCCTTGGCCTGTTTGGCTTTGAGCTGGGGAAAGCGGCGGGGGATAGGCGGTTCCTCCCGCACTACCGGGGGCCTGGCCTGGAGCTTGGTTATCAAGGAACGAAGTTTGACGGACTGGCTACTTTGTTTCGAATAGGCTTGTAGGACGCCCACCAAGTTTATACCAATTTCTTGTAGGATACCTACAACAACAGAGGTCAGCATGTACCGGTGCTGATCTTTTTTAGTGCCAAAATGAGTGCAAAACACGCGAGCCTTAAATTCAGGCAGTCACGCCACCCCTGTTAAATGGTTTTATATGCATAAGGTAGCTTGCGCACCGGTACGACATGTCGGGTCGCGGCTGACCCCTGTTGAAATTTGCCAAAATGTACCGGTGCAAAAAAATGCCCTCAGGCAAAATAGCCCAGAAATAGCGACCCGACGGGCGATAAGACGGGCGACCAGACACCCATTTTGGCCCTATTTAAAGCCGTAAAACACCACCGGTGCATGCGTACAATCCTGCTCATGCTGGTTACGTCCCGCTGAGTGGTGGAGTTTTCTCGACACCGTGCAGGTCAGTTATTTGATTATGCTGCCGTGAGTTCGGGAAGCAAAATCGCCTCCGCGATCGGCGTGGCGGGGGTCGTGTTCATGGCCTTGAGTTCGGTCATGGAGGCC
>NZ_JBFRHB010000039.1:0-36413 GCF_052115645.1 Arthrobacter sp. 2MCAF14
GCGTTGCCCACTCTGGGGGCAACGCGCCGTCGTCGTACTTCCGGATGGCGGCCTGGGCCGCAGCGAAGTCTTAGCTGCGGAAGTTCACGAACTGGAGATCGACCTCTTCGAACTTCTTCAGGATGTTCATGGTTTCCTGCAGGTCATCGCGGGACTTCGAGGTGACGCGGAGTTCGTCGCCCTGGATCTGGGACTTGACGGACTTCGGGGCTTCGTCGCGGATGATCTTGTTGATCTTCTTCGCGATGTCCTGGGCAATGCCCTCCTTGATGGAGCATTCCAGGCGAAATTCCTTGCCGGAAGGGTATGGCTCGCCCTGGTCGAGGGACTTGAGGGAGATGCCGCGCTTGATGAGCTTGGACTGGAAGACGTCCAGGACAGCGAGGATGCGGTCCTCGGAGTTGGCCTTCATGAGGATCTTTTCGCCGCTGAAGTCGATCTCCGCGCCGACGCCCTTGAAGTCGTATCGCTGTGCGATTTCCTTCTGGGACTGGTGGAGCGCGTTGGCGACTTCCTGCTTGTCTACCTTGCTGACGACGTCGAATGTGGATTCGCCTGCCATGACTCTCCTTTGGTTGTTGCGTTGCGGCCCGGAAACGGGCGGCTTTGTCTGCCAACCAGCCTAATACGGAAGCGCCCGGCGTGTGCTGAGCGTTCACAGTTCGCTCACAGCACACGCATGGCCGGAACTGAGACTGCCCAGACAGAGTTGTAACAGTTTGAAGATCCCATCCTGAAAGGGAGCACCATGAGCAACCAGGCCGTCCGTTACGTCACCAAGTCAGCCGCTGCCGCCGCCGGTTCAATCGGAGCCGCCGCCGCCACCGCAGCAACCGCGGTTGCAGCCGCGGCGCTCGCAGCGTCCGTGGTCCTGAGCCCGGTTCCTGATGCGGCATCGCGGATGGATGGTGTCCACTCGGACTTGTTGCGGGCCGTGCAGCTCAACCAGATCACGCTGGAGCAAGCAGCCAGTTTCGAGGCCAAGTTGGCGGGCCGGATATTTGGTGGGGCCTGAGATTTTCGCCTGTTTTGAGGCTTCGGCGCCTCGATTCGATTCTTCGGCAGAAGTTCTGTAAGGTTGTCTTGCTCGCGCTTACCGGATCGGAAACGAAACGATGATCGGGAGTGACTTCTTTTGAAGTTCGGCAGATTACCCGAGCGGCCAAAGGGGGCTGACTGTAAATCAGCTGGCAACGCCTACGGGGGTTCGAATCCCTCATCTGCCACAAAATTAAATCCCCGGAACCATATGGTTCCGGGGATTTTTTTGTTTGTCCGTGCTTGCTTGGAAGGGCCGTTCGACGCGGAAAATTTCGTGCGAGGCGCGGATGGACTCTCGACGCCCGAATTCCGGTGTCGTCAGGGATTTCGGGTGTCGACGACGAATTTCCGCGTCGCTGGCCTCTCGGGCGCGCACGACGGCGGGTGCCCACCGGCGGCGCCGTGCCCCCGCCGGTTTTAGCTCGCGCTGCCCGGCTCCAGCCAGTATCCGTCCTGATGGTGGACGAGTTGCCGACCCAGGCCTCCGGACAACTGGATCCAGAGCGTGCTGCGATCCTCGGTCATGCCGTCCAAGGTGCCCACGATCCTGTTGCCGCGGGTGTCCTGCAGCACCAGTTCCTGGTGGAGCGGCAGTTCCGGCCACACCTCTGCGTGTGTCCTGATGGTTTGGGTGGTGCTCACGGGATCTCCTTGGTGCCTTCTGCAATTTGTTTTCAGACATTCTTCCCGCGGCACGTGAACCGGCGGTAAACGGCATGCCATGTAGCGACACACAAAACGAAGCTGTGCCGAAATGTTACTGCGGAGTAACATGGCGGTTATGCATTTGCTTCTGCGAACCCTCTTGATCTTGTTCACCTCGTCCAGGCGGAGCCGGCTCAGCGTTTGGGGTATGTCCTCGTTGCCCATGCGCGTACTGCCCACGGACATCGACATCGCAATGCACGTAAACAACGGCATGTACTTCTCGCTGATGGATCTTGGACGCTTCGACCTTATGGTGCGTGCAGGGATCTGGCAGAAGATGCGCCGCCGGGGCTGGAGCCCCGTGGCTGCAGGGGAGACCATCGCATTCCGGAAGTCGTTGCAGCTTTGGCAGCAATACACCATCGAGTCCAAGATCATCGGGCTCGATTCCAAGGCAATCTACTTTGAACAACGCATGGTGGTGGACGGCGAGATCTACGCCCGCGCGCACATCGCCACCCGGCTTGTCGCCGAGGGCCGGCCTGTGAGCCAAGAGGAAATCCTGGCCGAGTTCGGCGAGCCTCCCGCAGACCTCGAGCTTCCTGAATGGATCCACGAGTGGCGCGAGAACAACGCGCTCCCCGGCGCCCGCAAGGCCGCCCCGCACCTCTGGCACTAGCCGAAGGTACCGCCGGCACTTGGGGCCCGGCGCCCGCAAGCGTCGCTACGCCCCGACGTCGCGCCTTTGCAGCGCAACCGCGCTCAGCAACACCAGTCCTGCCGAGATTCCCCATAGCCAGCCGGCGGCGGCCCAATCCGCCCCATTGGTCACCGGTGAGTTGCCGTAGGCCCAGTGATAAGGGGAGAGATTGAGGAGCCATTCGACGTCCGGACTTTGACGCCCGACGGCGTTGAACACGTAGCCTAGGACGCCCACCGCCGCACCGGCTGCCAGCCCGAACGTCTTTCGTCCGCTTATGGCACCGACGAACAGTGCTGTCGTGCCGCTCAAGAGGGCCAGCCCTGCAAAGAGGACAGTGGCGCCGAACAGGTTTTGCGGATTGATTTTGAGCCGGGCCGATTCATTGAGCATAAGGACTACCGAGAAGACGATGGCCGAGAGCAGCGCGATGCGCAGTAGCAGCGACAGCGCCCTTTCCAGCACAACCTGGGTGCGTGTGACCCCGTGTGCCAAAGTCAGTTCCAACTGGCCCGATTCCTCGTCGCCGCCCACAATGGCAGCGCCCCACGACACGGAGGCGATGGTCATAAGGAGGAATCCAATGAGTCCGTACACCGTTGCCTGGGTGTAGCCCGGTCCGGTTGCGATCTGGTCGTAGTTCAGAGCCTTGGTCATTTCGCGCGGAAGGGAATCGATCATGACCTGCATCTGAGAGCTGCTGCTGATTGACGGGAAGATCGGCACGTAGAGGGCGATCACCGCTGCAAGGCCCGCTGCCCAGCCGAGGGTTGAACGCCAAGGGTCGAGGAAAGCGCGCCTGAAGAGAGGCATTTTCCTATCCATTGCCGGTTCCTTTCAATGCCTCCAGCGGCTTCCGGGCCGTGCCGTTGCGCTTGCCGTTGCCTGAATTTCCCGTGTGTCCGTACAGCTTCAGTACCGATTCCTCCAAGTCAGGCTCTTCCAACACCAGGTCCTTCAGCTGAAGCGTGGACAGTGCTTGCACCAACGGTTGGATGCCGCCTTCTAGAACCGCGGACACCTCGACGCCGTCACCCGCTTTGAGCACCTCAAGCGCCCCGACGCCGGGTACCCGGCCCAACAGCGCACCGACGTCGTCTGCTGTGATGCCGCTGGCTGTGAGCCGCAAGTGCCGGAGGGCGGTTTCGCGGAGGGCATCCACTGTGGCTACGGTGACGATTTTGCCGTCCCGCAGGATCGCCACCTCGTCCGCGGCCTGCTGGACTTCGCTGAGGACATGCGAACTCAGGAAGACGGTTTGCCCGTTGTCGCGGGCTTCCCGCACCATGGCCAGGAACTCCTGTTGGACCAAGGGATCCAGCCCGCTGGTAGGTTCGTCCAAAACGAGGAGCTCGGGGCTGTGCATGAAGGCCTGGACCAGCCCAAGCTTCTGCTTGTTGCCCTTGGAAAGCTTGCGCGTGTGGCGGTCGAGGTCCAGGTCCAAACGCTCAGCGAGTTCGTCGATGCGTCCGGGTTTCACCGGACCGCTGATGGCCGCGTAGTGGTCCAGGAGCCTGCGCCCGGTGATGCGCTGCTCCAGGAACAGCTCGCCCGGGAGGTAGCCGATCCTGCGCCGTAGCTCAGGTCCTGAGTGGCGCGGATCTTCGCCGAGCACCTGAACATTTCCACCGCTGGGGCGGATGATGTCCAGCAGACAGCGCATGGTGGTGGTCTTGCCCGCACCATTGGGGCCGATAACGCCGAACACGCTGCCCGGTTCCACGCTGAAGTCGATGCCGTGCAGGACTTCCCGCCGCCCGAACTTCTTGCGCAGTCCTTCGACGACGATTGCCTGTCTCATGATGCGGTCTCCGTTCCGGTGGGTTCCGGCGCCCGTGCCTGCAGTGCTGCGCGCGCGGCATCGAGGAATCGGGTGTCGGTGTAGAAGCCGTTGGTGTAGAGGTCAACGGTAGGGAGCGTCAGTGCGCGGAGCATGTCCGGACCCAGCTCGCTCGTCCCGACCGCCCGGGCCGCGTGCCTGCCGAGCACCAGCATCGAGAGGCTATTCGTCGCGACCACGACGGCGGTGGTTGCCACATCGTCGAAGGCCCGGATAGTGCCGCCCGCGATTCCGGCCTCGATGATGGCCCGGGTCTGGGCCACCACGCCGTCAAAGAAGGCGTCGCCGGCGTCGGACTCGTCGCTGAGGGACTGCCGGACATATGCGATCTCGTGGGCGTATTGCTCGGGGTGGGACAGGAAGTTCCGGATCTGCGTGCCCACTGCCTGGGGGTCGGTTTTCTGGATGCCCTGTCCCGCGGTTTCGGCCAACACATGCGTGTCGCAGGCTTCTCGGAGACCGGCTTTGCTGCCGAAATGGTGGATCACGAGGCCCGGGCTCACTCTTGCCTCGGCGGCGACGGCCCGGATGGTGGCGGCGGCGAAGCCTTGCCTGCCGAACAAGGCAATCGCGGCGTCCCGGATGCGGGCGCGGGTGTTGAGATCGTCAACCATTGAACGCATGTTTAACATACTAAACATGCGTTCAATGGCTCGCAAGGCTTAGGTGATTTCTCCCCAACCGGCTCCGCTCGACCGGGTCCCAGCCGCCCGCCGTCGTGCTTTATTCCCGGTTTGCCGGGTAGCGAACAGAGGCGACTTAGGCGGCGCGGTCGCGTACCGTGGAAGCATGGCTACAGTTGACATCACCGGGGAGCAGTTCGCGTCGACCATCGAGGGCAATGACATTGTCCTCGTGGATTTCTGGGCTGCGTGGTGCGGCCCTTGCAGGCAGTTTGCCCCCACATACAAGGCCGCTTCCGAGAAGCATGACGATGTGTTCTTCGCCAAGGTGGACACGGAGGCCGAGCAGCAGCTCGCTGCCGAAGCCGGTATCTCCTCCATCCCCACGCTCATGGCGTTCCGCGAAAAGGTCCTCGTGTTCTCGCAGCCGGGCGCGCTGAACGGACCCCAGCTGGAGCAGGTCATCGAGGCCGTCAAGGGGCTCGACATGGATGAGGTCCACGCGCACATCGCAAAGCAGCGCGCAGAAAACTCCTAGAGGCGGTCGAGCTTCACCGGCTCGGCCAGCAGTGCACTGAGGGATTCGTTGAGGTCCTGGACGGCGATGCCCTTGGTGTGGATGTCGAGGTGTTCCTCGGAGGCCCACTGCTCGGTCAGGATCAGCTTGTCCTCGTTGGCTTCGGTGAGCTCGAAGCGGATGCAGCCGGGTTCGTTCACCACCTCGTCGATCGCGATTTCCAGCGCGAGCTTGACGCGGAAGAATTCGCCGTCGTTGGGAATGAACGTGGCCTGCAGGTCAATGGGTGCACTCATTGGATTCACATTACCGGCTGGCTAGGCAACGCCCTGAAATATTTTGTAGGACTTCCAAGCAAAAGTCTTCTCTTGGCCCCGCGGAGTTGGTAGCGTGCGTTCATGCTTTCCTACACAGCCGGGGACACTGACGTCCCGCTGCTTGAAGAGACCATCGGCGCCAACTTTGAACGCGTCGCGGCGCGGTTTCCGTTGCGGGATGCGCTGATCGAAGCCGCCGTGGTGCCCGGCGATGAGGCGCGGCGCTGGAGCTACGAAAAGCTGAACGACGACGTCGACCGGCTCGCGCGTGCGCTGCTCGCCAAGGGCGTCGCCAAAGGCGACAGAGTAGGCATCTGGAGCCCGAACTGCGCCGAGTGGACCATCCTGCAATACGCCACGGCGAAGGTCGGGGCGATCCTGGTCAACGTCAACCCGGCGTACCGCAGCCACGAACTGGAATTCGTGGTCCGCCAGAACGGCATGCGGATGCTGGTGGCCGCTCCATCGGACAAGAACAGCGACTATGTGGGCATGGCCCGGGAGGCCTTGGCCAGCTGTCCTGAGCTTCGAGAGCTGGTGTTCCTCCCCGATCTGGGACTGGACATGCTCAACGCAGGCGAACCGCAAACCGACGCCGAGCTGACGTACGCCGAACTGCTCAAGCGGGCGGACGACGTCGCGCCCGCAGCGCTCAAGGTTCGCATGGCGGAACTGGACCCGCACGATCCCATCAATCTGCAATACACCTCGGGGACCACAGGCTTCCCCAAGGGTGCCACGCTGACCCACCACAACATCCTCAACAACGGCAACCAGATCGGCAGGCTGCTGGGATATACGGAACGCGACCGGGTGGTCCTTCCGGTGCCGTTCTACCACTGCTTCGGCATGGTCATCGGGAACCTGAATGCCCTGAGCTACGGTGCGGCTACCATCATCCCCGGGCGCGGATTCACCCCGGCTGCCGCCCTGGAAGCCGTGCAGGATTTTGGCGGGACCTCGCTGTACGGCGTGCCCACCATGTTCATCGCCGAGCTGGCTTTGCCGGAGTTCGCCTCCTACGACCTCTCCACGCTGCGTACCGGCGTCATGGCAGGCTCTCTGTGCCCTATCGAGGTCATGGAGCGTGTCATCTCCGAGATGAACATGCGGGACGTGGCCATTTGCTACGGGATGACCGAGACTTCGCCCGTGTCCACTATGACCCTCGCGGCGGACACCCTGGAGCAGAGGACCACGACAGTAGGGCGCACGATGCCCCGGCTCGAGTCCAAGATCGTGGATCCAGGCACCGGCGAAACCCTGGAACGCGGCGGGATCGGCGAGTTGTGCACGCGGGGTTACGCCGTGATGGCAGGGTATTGGGGCCAGCCGGAGAAGACAGCCGAGGCTATCGACGACGACGGCTGGATGCACACCGGCGACCTCGCCCGGATGGACCCGGACGGCTTCATCGTGATCGAAGGCCGAATGAAGGACATGGTCATCCGCGGCGGCGAGAACGTCTATCCGCGCGAAATCGAGGAGTTCCTGTACCGGCATCCCGCCATCCAGGATGTCCAGGTCATCGGCGTTCCGGATGCCAAGTACGGCGAAGAGCTGATGGCCTGCATCATCCTCAAACCGGGAGCAGCTTTGGACCTGGACGGGGTGCAGGAGTTCTGCCGCGGCAAACTGGCCCACTACAAGATCCCGCGCTACGTGGACATCCGGGGGAGCTTCCCCATGACGGTGTCCGGCAAAGTGCGCAAGATCGACATGCGCGAAGAAGCGATCGCCCGCCTCGGACTCTAATTCCAACGCGGGGTCACTTACGGCCCATGTTGCTGCCCGACATGGGCCGTAAGTGACCCCGCGTTGGCGTGGTTGGAAGTCTGCCTGTGGATAACTCCTTGTCGGGGTCCGTTTGCGGCCAAACTGGATCCCATGGTCCGCATCATTCCTCTGCCGAAGGAACTCAGTAACCGTCCTTTCACGGTCTATGAATCCCGCGTGCTTGGCGTCGCTCCGAAGCGGCTCCGGGCCAGGGACGTGTCCGACGGCGGCCGCCTGATCTACTTGCCTGCGGGTCGCGAGTTTGAGTTTGCCGAAAGGGCACGGATCCTTGCCGCGGCAACACCGGGCGCCTGGGTGTCCCATGAGAGTGCCGCGATATTGACCCGCCTCGGCCTTCCTCCGTGGCTGGGCGGCGGCGAGACGGTCCACCTGAGCAAGCCCCATGCGCTTCCCAGGGTCCGACGAACTGGGGTGACGGGACACCGAGTCCGTGTCCTCCCGGAGGAAGTCACGGAAATTGACGGAATTCCTGTGTCCTCCCCATCCCGGACGTGGCTTGACCTGGCGCATCAGTTGCCGCTTCGGTACGTGATTGCCATGGGCGACCAGTTGATCCGCTTGCCCCGGCCGGGCCTAGAAGGAAGGACCAAGTCCTACGCAAACAAGGACGGGCTGCGGCTCCTGATTCGGCAGCATCCGAACATGAAAGGCGTCGAGAAGGCCCGGCTTGCCCTCGAAGACATGCGCGTCGGGGCAGATTCGTTTCCGGAGACATTCCTGCGGCTGGCCATGGTGGATGCGCGATTGCCTGAACCGGAACTGCAGCTCCGCCTCGATCCGGGCGATCCGTGGTCTCCTTCCGCGGACCTGGGGTACCGGCGATTCCGGATCGCCGTGCAGTATGACGGTGCCCCGCATCTCACGCGGGAACGGCAGACAAGGGACAACCGGAGGGACGAGGCTTTCACCAGCGCCGGCTGGTCCTACTTCAAGGCCAACGCCGATGACCTGGCCGAAGGGTTCACCGGCCTCATTGTCCGGATCAAGCGGGCGAAACTCCGCTCCGTCTAGGCCAACGCGGGGTCACTTACGGCCGATGCCGGGCAGCAACATGGGCCGTAAGTGACCCCGCGTTGCTAGTGACGCTAGTGCCCCCGGTGGTCCTGGATGGTCATCCGCGGTCCGAACGTCGGCTTGCGGAAGCCGCTGAGTCCGAGCATCCGGACTACCCGCTGCCGGTGCCCGCGCCAGGGTTCCAGGAGGGCGATCATTCCGGCGTCGTCCGTTTTCCTGCCCGTGAGCGCGTAACCGATGTACGAGGCCAAATGGTAGTCGCCCACCGCGATCGAATCCGGGCAACCATGGGTTCGTTGGACGACCTCGGCAGCCGTCCAGATGCCAATGCCAGGAATCGTCTGCATCTTGGCCCTGGCCTCCGCCGCGCTGAGTGAGGCGAGCCGTTCGAGCGCGACGGCGGATCGCAGCGCCCGCATGACTGTTGCAGAACGCTGGGGACCCACGCCGGCCTTGTGCCATTCCCATGAAGGAATGGCCAACCATTGGGCGGCGGTCGGCGCGACGAGCAGGCCCGACGGCAGGCTCGACGTCGAAAGGCGGCCCCCGCTTGGCGCTGCGGTCCCGTAACGGTACATCAGGTAGCGGTAGCCCCGACGGGCTTCGATAGTGGTGACCTTTTGCTCAAGAATCGTGGGTACGAGGGAGTCCACCACACGCCCGGTGGTAGGCAATCGGACGGCGAGGTTCCGGCGTCGGGCTTCCCTGACCATCCGCGGAAGAGTCGCATGGAACGCAGCCTCGTCAAAGCCGGACCAGTCGTCCCCGCTCCCCAACAGCGCAGGCACAGAGGCGATTGCCGAATCGGCGCCGGAGCCCCAAGCCTGGGCATCGACATGCGTGTCTTGGCCGGTTCCCGCGGCGGTGAGGCGCAAGGTGGCCGGACCGTCCGGCGTCGTGAACGCCGTCCACACGCCGTCATGCCGCGCCGCGAACGAGGGATCTCCGTTGCCGCGCATGAGGATTCCCAGGGTCTGCAGAAGGTCGAAAGGGCCGCCGGAGTGCCATCGCAGCGACGCGTCGGCCGCAGCCGCTGCGGCGGGTGGGGCATCGACGATGGTCATTCATTCATGGTCGCATGCTCGTCCGACAACACTCCAAAAGTGCGGCGTTCAAGCCCCTTACGCCGCGAAACCCACACGACTAGACTCCACGTGTGGCGCGGGGCGTCTGCGCCTTCCATGACAATTTCAGGAGAACGCAATGGCCGGTGTTGTGCATTTTGAAATCCCCGCGGACGACAAGGAGCGGGCCAACACTTTCTACCAGGGTGCCTTCGGCTGGATGCTCAACCCCATGCAGGAGATGGACTACACGATCGCAATCACCACGCCGTCAGACCCGCAGACGGGCATGCCGAGCTCGCCGGGGGCCATCAATGGCGCACTTTTCCCGCGCTCGGAAGAGCTGAAGACTCCCATCATCACGGTCGACGTCGAAGACATCGAGGCATCGCTCGGCCAAATCGAGAGTGCGGGCGGCTCAGTGGTCAAAGGCAAGGATGCTGTTCCGGGAATGGGCTACTACGCCTATTTCAAGGACACTGAAGGCAACATCCTGGGCCTCTGGCAGACCGACTCTTCGGCAGGAGGCACTGCACCGGCTGAGTGAGTCGGTTGCCTATTCTCCGAAGCGCCCGCGGGCCTCCGACGGAATCAATGGCTTCTCGGCACGGACCTTGAGTTCCTGCACCGCCCAGGTGTTTCCGTCCGGATCGCTGAAGCCGAAGAACGTGCCGCCGTCGCGCTCGTCAAAGACGGTGATTTCGCTGGCCTCGACTCCGCGGCTGAGCAATTCCTCGCGCGCAGCACGCGCATCCGCCACTACAAGTTGAAGGCCCCGCATGGAACCCGGCGCCATCTCGCTCTGCGCGGGCAGGTCTCCGACGACGATCGAACATCCGGAGCCCGGCGGGGTCAGCTGCGCCACGTGCATGTGCTCGTTCGTGGTGTTGTGGTCGAGGTTGAAGCCCACTTTGTCACGGTAGAACTCGATGGCACGGTCAATGTCACTCACGGGGAGCACAACCACTTCGAGGGTCCAATCCATGGTGCATGTCCTTTCCTTGGAGGGTGTCCCCGCTAGCTTGCCCCGCGAGGCCGTCCTTTGGCTAGACGCGAAGCGGACGCGGACCCGCCGCCGCCCCGACCCTCCGCTGCACCGAAGCAGTCCCGACCAAGCGGTAACTTGGTACCTATGAAGTACGCCCAGTCCGTCCTGGACCTCATTGGCAATACACCGCTCATCAAGCTCAACCACGTGACCGGGGACATCAAAGCCACCATTCTGGTGAAGCTCGAATATGTGAACCCCGGCGGCTCGATCAAAGACCGCATCGCGGTGAAGATGATCGAGGAGGCAGAGCGGGACGGAAAGCTCAAGCCGGGCGGAACCATCGTGGAACCGACCTCGGGCAATACCGGCGTCGGACTCGCCCTCGTGGCCCAGCAAAAGGGCTACAGGTGCATCTTCGTTGTCCCGGACAAAGTGGGCGAGGACAAGCGTGCTGTGCTTCAGGCGTACGGCGCCGAAGTTGTGGTCACTCCCACTTCTGTGGCCCCGGACAGTCCGCAAAGCTACTACAGCGTCTCCGACCGGCTCGTGTCGGAAATCCCCGGAGCCTACAAGCCGGACCAGTTCTCCAACCCCGCCGCCCCCGGCAGCCACTACGAAACCACCGGGCCAGAGATCTGGCGTGACACCGACGGGAAGATCACCCATGTGGTGATCGGCGCGGGCACAGGCGGCACCATTACCGGTACAGGGCGGTACCTCAAGGATGTGTCCGCCAACCGGCCGGAGTCCGACGGCGGCCGCGTCAAGGTCATCGGCGCAGACCCGGCAGGCTCGGTCTACTCGGGCGGCACCGGGCGGCCCTACTTCGTGGAAGGCGTCGGCGAGGACATGTGGCCGGCCAACTACGACAAGACCGTGCCGGACGATGTCATTGCCGTCAGCGACGCCGACTCCTTTGAGATGACCCGGCGACTGGCCCGCGAGGAAGGCCTCCTGGTCGGCGGGTCATCCGGCATGGCAGTAGTTGCCGCGTTGCAGGTGGCCAAAGACCTTGGCGAGGAAGCCGTCGTCGTCGTGATCCTGCCGGACTCCGGGCGCGGCTACCTGGCCAAGATCTTCAACGACAAGTGGATGCGCTCCTACGGTTTCCTCTCCGGCGGGGAGGAAGCCTCGGTTGGCGAGGTTTTGAAGTCCAAGACGGGCGAGATGCCGGACCTTGTCCACATTCATCCCAACGAGACCGTGCGCGATGTCATCAACATCATGAACGAATTCGGGGTTTCGCACATCCCGGTCCTCTCGCAGGAACCGCCGGTGGTCATGGGCGAGGTGCTCGGCGCCGTCGATGAGCGCACGCTGACCTCCAAGCTGTTCCGTGGCGAGGCGAAATTGACCGACAAGATCTCCGAGCACATGGGGGAGCGCCTGCCGGTCATCGGCTTCTTGGAAACCATCTCCGCCGCACGCGAGCTGCTTTCCGACGTCGACACTGTCATGGTGACGTTCGTCGGAGCTCCCGTGGGCATCCTGACCCGCCACGACCTTCTCGCCTACCTGAGCAACTGACACTAGGAGTACATATGTCTGCAAACGAAGCAGGATTCAACACGCGTGCCGTCCACGCCGGCCAGGCCTTCGAACCGCGCACCGGCGCCGTGGTCCCGCCGCTGCACTTCAGCTCGACGTATGCCCAGGACGGCATAGGCGGTTTGCGGGACGGCTACGAGTACGGCCGCGGCACCAACCCCACCCGCGATGCCCTGCAGGAACAGCTCGCCGCGCTCGAGGGCGGAACCCGCGCCTACAGCTTCAGCTCGGGCCTCGCCGCCGAGGACTCCCTGATCCGTGCCGTTGCCCGGCCCGGCGACCACATCGTCCTTGGCAACGACGCATACGGCGGAACGTACCGGCTCATCAACCGCGTGCTCGGTGAGTGGGGCATCGGCAACACACCAGTGGACATGTCCAACCTTGACGCCGTTGCGGCGGCCGTCGCGGCGAACAAGACCCGCATCGTCTGGGTGGAGACTCCTTCCAACCCGATGATGAAGATCACCGATATCGAGGCGCTCGCCAAAGTAGCGCACGACGCCGGTGCCCTCCTTGTCGTCGACAACACCTTCGCTTCGCCCTACTTGCAGACCCCGCTCGCCCTGGGTGCCGACGTCGTGGTCCACTCGACCACGAAGTACATCGGCGGCCACTCGGACGTCGTGGGCGGAGCGATCGTGGTCAAGGACGCCGAACTGGCCGAAAAGATCGGCTTTGTGCAGTTCGCTGTCGGCGCCGTGTCCGGACCTATGGATGCGTTCCTGACCACCCGGGGCCTCAAGACGCTCGGCGTGCGCATGGACCGCCACAGCGAGAACGCCCAGGCCGTGGCTGAATGGTTGCTTGAGCGCCCCGAGGTTGAAGCCGTGCTGTACCCGGGCCTGCCTTCCCACCCGGGCCACGAGCTCGCGGCCAAGCAGATGAAGAAGTTCGGCGGCATGATTTCCGTGCAGTTCAAGGGCGGCGAAGCTGCGGCCCGCAAGGTGGCCGAGTCCACCCAGGTCTTCACGCTGGCCGAATCCCTGGGCGGCATCGAGTCCCTCATGAACTACCCCTCGGAGATGACGCACGCTTCGGTCAAGGGCACTGAGCTGGCCGTTCCGGTCAACCTGATCCGGCTTTCCTGCGGCATCGAGGACGTCGAGGACCTGATCGCGGACCTCGAGCAGGCGATCGGCAACATCACTGACTGAAAGCCCCTCAACTTCTGACCTTTTTTGATGACCAGATCGGCCGGGACGCGCCATCACAGCGGCGCGTCCCGGCCGATTTGCATTCAAACATGGTCAGGAGTGGTGTCTCCCTAGCCGGAGATGCCCACCTGGCCGTCTTCTTCGCGCCCCGTGAGGCGGCGACGGAAGGAAGGGTCGTCCGGTGAGGTCAATTCGACGTCGTACCAGCCTTGGAGCGTCTGCCAGCCGATTTTCTTCTTCTGGCCCGGCTTCAAGACCTGCTGGTCAGCATCCCCGACATACTGCAGCGCTGCGATGTTGAGTTGGACGGTCTTGTCTCCGTTGTTGCGCAATTCGATTTCCACTGCCTTCTGGCCGCGCGGGCCATTGACGGTGACGTCGACGCCGGACGCGGCACCCGCCGTCGAGCCCTTCAGTTCGTATTGGTAACGGTTGGGGCCCGTGACGATCAAGTCAAAGGAGCCTCCGGCAAGTGGCAACTGCACCGTCACCGGGCCCTTCACATCGACGTGCCGCGGTTCGGTGACCTCGCCCGCGTAGCCGTAAACCGTGAAGTGGGCAGACTGCGTGCCGTTGTTGTCCAGGGACAGTGCAATGTTGCTGGCCGTCACCGCAGCGGATGTCCGTGGCCGGTAGGGAAGCGGGCGTGCCGGTCGGCTTCCGGATTCCTGGATGGGTGCCACCTGCACGGCCGGCGGGTTCGGACGCCAGCGGGAGATCTTGGCCGGCACCGGACCCGGGTGATCCAGGGCCGGCGGCGAGCCCGCGGCGTCGAAATTGAAGACGCCGGTCAAGTCACCGCACACCTCACGGCGCCACGGCGAAATGTTCGGTTCCTGCACGCCGGTCCAGCGCTCCAGGAAACGGATGACGGAGGTGTGGTCGAAAACCTCGGAGCTGACATAGCCCCCGATGGTCCACGGTGACACGACGGTCATAGGGACACGGGGTCCGAGGCCAACGGGCAACGCCGTGGTCCAGTCCGTGGATTCGCCCGATTCCGGGCGAGGCTGCACGGGCGGGGGAACGTGGTCGAAGTAGCCATCGTTCTCGTCGAAATTCAGGAAGATGGCGGTGCTGGCCCAGATCTCCGGGTTGCTGGCAACGGTGTCCAGCAGGCGGTAGACGAAGTTGGCGCTTCCCACGGGCGTGGAGGAACTGGGGTGCTCGGAATCGGCAGCGGAGGGTACGAGCCAGCTGACCTGCGGCAGGGAGCCTGCGCTGATGTCTGCGCTGAGGCGCTGCAAGAGGGTGTTAGGGCGGCCGCGACGCATGCCCTTGTCGAAGAGAGCCTTCTCGGCGTCGCTCAGGAGCCCCCGGGCTTGTTCCAACTGGGCGAGGAGGCGGTCCTGCTCGGCCGGCGTCTTGCCCGCGAGTTTGTCGTAGAACTCCTCGGCGGTGCGCAGGTTCCCGTCCACAGCTGCCAGCATCTTGTGGCCGATCGCCTTGAATGTCTGGAAGTACTCCACCGCGTTGTCCGTGAAGTTGTCCCAATCCTGGTAGATCTGCCAAGAGATGCCGGCCTGTTCAAGCCGTTCCGGGTAAGTGGTCCAGTTGTAGCCCCCATGGTCGTAGCTGTAGGCGGCGTTCGTCACGGCACGCTTGGTGCTGCCGGGCTCGGTTCCCGTGGTGCCGCTCCAGAGGTAGTTGCGGTTGGGGTTGGTGGAGCCGTTCACGGAGCAGTGGTAGGCATCGCAGATCGTGAAAGTGTCAGCGAGCTCGTACTGCAAGGGGATGTCCGAGCGCTCATAGAACGTCATCGTGGAGGCGCTCTTGGCCGGGACCCACTTGTCGCACCAGCCGTGATTCCATGCTGCAGTAGTGCCCGAGAAAGAGTGGTCCAAGGCGTTCAGGTACTGGATATCCGAATCCGGCCGGCCGGCGAGCTCCGCAGCTTTGCGAAGTGAGAACGGCAGGACGCTTTCGCCGGTGACGCGGGGCTGTTCGAACATGGAACGGCCGTTGGGCAGCCGGGTGATGGACTTGTCTGAGTAGCCGCGTACACCGCGGAGCGAACCGAAGTAGTGGTCGAAGGAACGGTTCTCCTGCATGAGCACAATGACGTGCTTGATGGACTGGAGGCTTCCCGGCACCACCGGCTTGGCCATGGCTGCCTGGACGGAAGGCGGCAAGAGCGAACCCGTGGCTGCGAGGGCTGTGGCTGCGGCGGCGGTGCCGAGAAAGCCTCGTCGGGAGATTCCAGCGTTGGAATGATTCTTCGTTTGGCGGGTGTCCGTTGACATCGAAGAGCTGCCTTTCATAAGCGGGATTGACCCTGCGAATCTAGGCTCCCCGGATAAACCCTCGGTAAAATTCGAAGACATCATCCGGCCACCGTGCGGTCTCTTGATGGCCACGGACGATGGCCACAGGCAATGGCGCCGGACGATGTAGCCGGGCAATGACTCCTAGCTTTCTTTAGAAAAGCCAGCTAATCTCAAACCATGCCCTTACGATCCGATTGGTCCGAGCGGACGTGCAGCCTGGCCCGCGGCCTCGATATCCTCGGAGACCCGTGGGGGAGCCTGGTGCTGCGCGAGGTCTTCTTCGGCAACGGTCGCTTCGACGCCATCAAGACCCGGCTCCACATCGCGGACAACGTCCTCAGCAAAAGACTGGGTTGGCTGGTTGAAGCGGGCCTCCTTGCCCAACGGCCCTACCTGGATGGCGCCCGCACGCGCCAGGAGTACGTCCTCACCCCCAAGGGCGAAGATGCCTTGCCTGTATTGAACGCCATCATCCTCTGGTCCGAGAAACATCTCGATGCGCCGGCGGACAACGCCCACATGCGCGTGATTCACAACGGTTGCGGACTGCCGACGGCGTCGGCTGATACCTGCTCCCACTGCGGGTCCCGGCTGACCGCCGCCAACACCAGCTGGCATAGCCTCACGCGGTCCGAACACCCGTTGGCTTTGGCCACTGCTCCTCCCAGACGCGACCTCCCGAATGAATCGGAGCCCTCCGCATGACCGCACCCAATCCCACCAAACTTTCCGCCGGCAAATCAGCTGGCAAGACTCCGCGGAAGCGGCGCCTCCACCCCGCCTGGATGGTGGCCGCCGTCGCGTTCCTGGCACTTGTGGGCGCTGCCGGGTTCCGCGCAGCGCCCGGCGTGCTCATGGTGCCGCTGCAGCAGGAATTCGGCTGGTCAACAACCGTCCTGTCGCTCGCCGTCAGCATCAACCTGGTGTTGTTCGGCCTCACGGCGCCCTTCGCTGCCGCGCTCATGGAACGCTTCGGCATCCGCACCGTCACCTCGATTGCCCTCTGCCTGATCGGCCTCGGCTCCGCGCTGACGGTGTTCGTGAACCAGTCCTGGGAGATCCTGCTGACCTGGGGTGTGCTGATCGGGCTCGGCACCGGATCCATGGCCCTGGTTTTCGCGGCCACCATCGCCAACACGTGGTTCTCCAAGAACCGTGGACTCGTGATCGGCATCCTGACGGCGGGCAGCGCCGCCGGGCAGCTTGTGTTCCTGCCCTTCATCGCGGTGCTCGCGCAGAGCCCGGGCTGGCGTGGCGCCTCGCTGCTCATCGCAGCCGGGGCGCTTGCCGTAGTGCCGCTCGTGTTGCGCTGGCTCAAGAACTCGCCCGCCGACGTCGGGGTCCAGCCTTACGGTGCCGAAGAAGAGCAGCCGACGACGGCGGAAGCCGCCCCTGTCGCGGACGCCACCCAAGCTGAAGGCGCCAAGACGCCTAACGCGGCCGTGCGGGCCCTGCAGGTCCTCAAACGCGCCAGCAAAGTGCGCACCTTTTGGGCACTGGTTGCCGGTTTCGCCATCTGCGGTGCCACCACCAACGGCCTGATCGGCACCCACTTCATTCCCTCGGCGCACGACCACGGAATGCCGGAAACCACCGCAGCAGGCTTGCTGGCCGTCGTCGGGATCTTCGACATCGTCGGCACCATCGCTTCCGGGTGGTTGACGGACCGCTTCAACCCCAAGGTGCTCCTGGCCGTCTATTACCAGTTCCGCGGGGTCGGGCTGTTGGTGCTGCCCGTGCTTTTGGGGTCCACGGTGCAACCCAGCATGATCCTGTTCGTTGTGGTCTACGGCCTGGACTGGGTAGCCACGGTGCCCCCGACGGCGGCCATCTGCCGGAAGGTGTTCGGGGCGGACGGTTCGGTGGTGTTCGGCTGGGTCTTCGCCGCGCACCAGCTCGGGGCCGCGGCCGCCGCGTTGCTCGCAGGTTACATCCGGGACGCCACGGGCCACTACACCTATGCATGGATCGGTGCGGCAGCGATGTGCACGGTGGCCGCCGTCATCAGCGCGACAATCCGCCAGGATACAAAGAAGAAGGATGCGGGGAAGAAGGAACCGGTTCCTGTCGGAGCCTGATCCTCGCGCAGGAAGCTAGCGGAAAGCCGGAACCCCCGTGATGTGTTGGCCCAGGATCAGCGTGTGTACCTCGTCCGTCCCTTCGTAGGTGCGCACTGATTCCAGGTTGTTGGCATGGCGCAACGGCGGGTAATCCAGCGTGATGCCGTTGCCACCCAGAATGGTGCGGGCTTCGCGGGCGATCTTGATTGCCTCGCGCACATTGTTGAGCTTGCCCACCGAGATCTGTTCCGCTCGCAGTTTGCCTGCATCCTTGAGCCGTCCCAGATGTAGCGCGAGCATGGTGCCCTTCTGGATTTCCAGGACCATGTTCACGAGCTTCTCTTGGGTCAACTGGTAGCTGGCCAAGGGTTTGCCGAATTGCATGCGGCTTCCGGCATATTCGAGCGCGGCCTCGTAGGAGTCACGGGCCGCGCCCATGGCACCCCAAGCAATGCCGAATCGCGCCTCGTTGAGGCAGGAGAACGGGCCGCGGAGGCCAACGGCACCCGGGAGGAGGGCGTCCGGACCGAGCCGGACGGCGTCGAACACCACATCGCACTGGATCGAGGCGCGCATGGAGAGCTTCGCGTCGATGGGAGTCGTGGTGACTCCCGGAGTTCCGGCGGGAACCAGGAAGCCCCGGATGCCGTCGTCAGTGTTTGCCCACACGATCATGACGTCGGCGATCGATGCCATCCCGATCCAGCGCTTCGAACCATTCAGCACCCAGCCGGCGTCGTCGCCCGTCCCGTCGCGGCGCGCAAAGCTGGCCATCGACGACGGATCCGAACCCGCCGTCGGCTCTGTCAAGGCAAAACAGCCGATCAGTTCGCCGGCTGCCATGCGCGGGAGCCATTGCTCCTTCTGCTCTTCGCTGCCCCACTTGTGGATCGCCGTCATGGCCAGGGAGCCCTGGACCGATACGAAGGTCCGGATGCCGGAATCGCCGGCCTCGAGTTCCATCGCGGCGAGGCCGTATTCGACGGCGGTGCGGCCCGGGCAGCCGTAGCCCTCCAGGTGCATGCCGAGGACGCCGAGTTCGCCGAGTTCCGCCGGCAGTTCCCGCGGGAACACCGCGTCCTCGTACCAGCGGGCGATGTTCGGCCGGATCCGCTGGTCGGTGAAATCACGTACCTTCTCCCGAAGCTCCATTTCCTCGGAGCTCAAGAGGGAATCGAGGGCAAGGACATCGGAGGTATTCGTCGTTGAATGGCTCATGCCAGCATCCTAAGGCCGGACATGTTCCCCGAAGCGTCCTGTAGAGACCGTCGACGCGGGCGCGGCACCCGCGCCGTGCCAGAATTGAGCCATGGCCGCCGCGGACGTGAACGCAATAGGGCTGCAGCTTCGGGCAGCCAAGGGGATCGGGCGACGCCGCATCCTGGCAGGCCTGGTCCTGGCCCTGCTGCTACCCTCTGCCATCGAAGTCATCGTATCCGTGCTGGAATACCGGAACTTCGCCATGATCATGCTCTTCCAGCTGGCCGTCTCCGCCGCCGTTGCCGCAATCGGGGGATTATGGCCGGCCGTGGTCTCCGCCGTCCTCGGCAGCATGCTCTTGAACTACTTCTCGGCCGAACCGGTGGGCTCCCTATCGATCGCGGATCCCGCCACGCTTCTCACTCTGGTCATCTTCCTTGCTGTGGCGTGCGGAGTGGCGCTCGCCGTCGGTTTGGCGACCCGACGGGCCCAAGAGGCCGCGCATTCCGGCGCCGAAGCAAAGGCCCTCAGCGAATTGGCCCTTCGTATCCTGAGCTCGGACGGCAGCCTCGAGTCTTTCCTCGACAAGATCCGCGTTAACCTCGGCATGGAGTCGATGACGCTGCTCTCCACGTTTGACTCGCCGGATGCCCCCGGGCCCAACTGGCAGGTCCTTGCAAGCTCAGGGCTCCAACCGCCGGTGACCCATGCGGCAGCCGACCATGCCGCCGTCGTCGATCGCAACTACACGCTCCTGCTCCGGGGCGGGCCGCTTTCCGAACAGCATCGGCGCATGCTCGCGGCGTTCGGCGCCTTCGTGGTGGCGTTGCGGGAGCGCCAGCAACTCGTCAAGAGCAGGCAGGACAACGTGCGCCTGGCCGAAGGCAACAAAATGCGGACCTCGATCCTGCGCGCCGTCTCCCATGATCTCCGCACTCCGCTGGCGGGCATCAAGCTTGCTGTCAGCAGCCTGCGGCAGGAAGACGTGACCTTTGCCCCCGAAGACGAGCGCGAACTGTTGGCCACCATCGAGGACTACGCGGACCGCTTGGATCACCTGGTGGATAACTTGCTGGACATGTCCCGGATCACCGCGGATGCCGTGAACCCGCTGCTGCGCGGACTGGGCTGGCACCAGATCATGCCGGAGGCTTTGCGAGGCGTGCCGGGGGAGCGCATCCGCAACGAGCTTCCTGCCAACCTTCCGTATGTAGAGGCCGACGCCGGGATACTGGAACGCGTCGTGGCGAACCTCGTGGAAAACGCAGTGAAATACGCACCTGACTCCGATGTTGTGCTTGTCGCCCGGACCGGAGCGGGCATCACGGTGGACGGGCGGCCGGCCAGCGAACTGCGGGTGATGGACCATGGTTTGGGGATCGCGCCCGCGGCAGTCCTGGAGCTTTTCCAGCCTTTCCAACGACTCGATGATTCTCCATCCAGCCGGGACGGCCGCAGCGGAATCGGTTTGGGACTCGCTGTCGCCAAGGGATTCACGGAGGCCATGGGCGGTACGCTCATGGCTGAGGCGACGCCGGGAGGCGGGCTGACCATGGTGGTCACACTCCCTCTGTGGACAGGAGGGCGGCCTTGAACCTCGTGCTGATCGTGGAAGATGAGGCGCAGATCGCCCGCGCGATGCAAATCAATCTCCATGCCCACGGCTACCACGCCATCAGCGTGGGCAACGGCGCGGATGCGCTTAAGGCGGCGGCCCAGCAGCCCGTGGACATCGTGGTGCTCGACCTTGGGCTTCCGGACATGGATGGCGTGGATGTGATCAAAGGAATCCGGGGCTGGAGCAGCATGCCCATCATCGTGTTGTCCGCCCGGCACGGTTCGGAAGACAAAGTAGAGGCCCTCGACGCCGGAGCCGACGACTACGTGACCAAGCCTTTCGGCCTGGACGAACTGCTGGCCAGGCTCCGTGCCGCCTCGCGGCGGGCAGCGCCCCGGCACGAAGTGCCGACGCTCCAGACCGCCGACTTCCTGGTTGACCTGGCCGGAAAGAAGATCACCAAAGACGGCGCAGAAGTGCGGCTGACACCCACCGAGTGGAACATCCTGGAATTGCTGGTGCGCAACGCCGGCCGGCTGGTCAGCCAGCAGCAGATCCTCACCCAGGTCTGGGGACAGGCCTACGCGAAGGAGACCCAGTACCTGCGTGTCTACATTGCGCAGCTCCGGCGCAAGCTCGAACGCGACCCTGCACAGCCCCGCCATCTCCACACCGAGGCCGGCATGGGATATCGCTTCGATCCGTAGCTGCGTACGTAGACTGTAGTTATGGATACCGCATCGTTGCTTGCTGTTTGCCGGGTATACGAACTCCTGCCCGATCCCGAAGGGTCGGTCGGAGTGACGGCCATTGACAAGCGCCCCGTTGACGGGCCGGTGAAGGTCCACAAGCTGGGAATCCACGGAGACATCCAGGCGAGCCGGATCCACCACGGGGGCGAGGACCAAGCGCTCTATGCCTACTCCCAGGCGGATGCGGATTACTGGGCGGGTGAACTCCAGAGGGACATGCCCGCCGGGATCTTCGGGGAGAACCTCCGCGTAGCCGGGATCGAGACGAGCGGTGCCGTGATCGGCGAACGGTGGAAGATCGGCCTGGACGTCGAAGTCGAGGTCACCTCCCCGCGTGTGCCGTGCGCAACGTTCCAACGCCGCATGAATGAACCGCAGTGGGTCAAGCGGTTCACGGAAGCTGGACGCGTCGGCACCTATCTGCGCGTGGTGAAGACCGGTTCCATTTCGGCCGGGGACTACATCCACAAACTGTTTGTGCCGAAACATGGCATCACGGTGGGGCAGTGGTTCAGCAACCCCAACCTCGATGACATGCAGTTGCTCCTCGACGCGGAGGCCGACGGAGAGGTCCTGCTTCAGTCCGACTACCACGACATCTTCGAAAAGCTCATGCGCCGCAACGGGGTGGACGCCTGATCCGCCTTCGAACGGACGTCCTCGAACGGCCGTCCTGAGGGGCGGCCTTGAGGGCGCTCGGGGCGGGTTTGTGCGCAAGCTCACCGCCGCCGTCGACCGTTATGTCGCCAAGGGACTAATCTGTGCCCTACACTTGAACTATCCCCCACTCCGGAAATCCCTTTTTCCTGCCCAATTCTTGAGGCAGGACTGGTCAGTGTTGGGGCCCGCAAAATGTGTGTGGGCAGTTTCATAGGGAGAGCCGGGCGAAGAAAACGCTGTACAGACTGCTGAGATAGCAGCCAAGAGATGCAGCGGGAAGTCCTGCCATGGGATTGCGACAGCGCCGGACTTCTTGCGAGCAACAGAGCCTTCGGGTTCTTCTGTTCGCAACGTGTACTGCGGCCAAGCCCAACCGGGCCGCGCCGACTGGCCCCCTATGGATGAGGAAACTTTCCCCTATGCCCGAAAACCTGAACGACCCGTTCGTCGCCGAGTCTGCTGAAGAAGCAGAGACCGCCGTCGAGTTCGCCGAAACCGCACCTGCCGCTGAATTCATCGAGGCTCCGGCCCCGGTTGAGGCTCCTGCCTTCACTGAGGCACCCGCTGAGGCTTCGGCCCCGGCCGAGACCCCGGCCGAATCACCCGTCGAAGAAGAGGACGAGGGCGTCCGCTTCGTCGACCTCGGAATCGACCCCCGCGTCCTGGCGGCCCTGCAGGACGTCGGCTACGAGAAGCCGTCTCCGATCCAGGCAGCAACCATTCCGCTGCTGCTCGAAGGCCGCGACGTCGTCGGCCTCGCCCAGACCGGCACCGGTAAGACTGCAGCATTCGCAGTACCGGCACTGTCCCGCCTGGCCGAACTCCACGACCTCAACGGCCCGTCCCGCAAGACCCAGGCCCTGGTTCTCGCCCCGACCCGCGAGCTTGCGCTCCAGGTTGCCGAGGCCTTCACCTCGTACGCCAAGCACATCGATGACTTCACGGTTCTCCCTGTCTATGGTGGCTCCGCCTATGGCCCGCAGCTTGCCGGCCTGCGCCGCGGTGCACAGGTTGTTGTCGGTACCCCGGGCCGCGTCATCGACCACATCTCCAAGGGTTCCCTGGACCTGTCCGAGCTGCAGTACCTCGTACTGGACGAAGCCGACGAGATGCTCCGCATGGGCTTCGCCGAGGACGTTGAGCAGATCTTCCAGCAGACCCCGGAAGACCGCCAGGTTGCGCTGTTCTCCGCCACCATGCCGAGCCAGATCCGCCGGATGTCCAAGCAGTACCTGAACAACCCTGCCGAGATCTCGGTCAAGTCCAAGACCACCACAGGCGCCAACACCCGCCAGCGGTACCTGCAGGTCATGGGCCCGCACAAGCTCGACGCGTTGACCCGCATCCTCGAGGTGGAAGAGTTCGACGGCGTTATCGCCTTCGTGCGCACCAAGATGGCAACCGAGGACCTGGCTGACAAGCTGAAGTCCCGCGGCTTCCAGGCCGCCGCGATCAACGGTGACATTCCGCAGCAGCAGCGCGAACGAACTGTCGACGCGCTGAAGGAAGGCCGCATCGATATCCTCGTGGCCACCGACGTCGCGGCCCGCGGCCTTGACGTTGAGCGCATCAGCCACGTGGTCAACTACGACATCCCGCACGACACCGAGTCCTACGTCCACCGCATCGGCCGTACCGGCCGTGCAGGCCGTAGCGGCGACGCCATCCTATTCATGACGCCGCGGGAGAAGTACCTGCTGCGTTCGATCGAGAAGGCCACCCGCCAGCCGGTTGAGCAGATGCACCTGCCCACCGCCGAGACGGTCAACACGTTGCGCCTGGGCAAGTTCGCGGACAAGATCACCGAGACCCTCGAGTCCGAGGACGTTGCCGCGTTCCGTGACTTGATCTCCTCCTACGAAGAAGAGCACAACGTTCCGGCTTCGGAGATCGCCGCTGCACTGGCCGTCATGGCACAGGGGGGCCAGCCGCTCTTGGTCAAGGAACTGCCGGCTGCGCCGGAATTCCAGAAGCGCGAGCGCTCCAAGGACGGTTTCGGTTCCCGTGGCCCGACCCGCACCCTGACCGAGGGCAACGCCACCTACCGGATCGCCGTCGGACGCCGCCAGCGCGTCATGCCGGGTTCGATCGTTGGCGCCATTGCCAACGAAGGCGGCATCTCCTCGGCACAGATCGGCGGCATCGACATCCGCTCGGACCACTCCCTGGTGGAGCTTCCGGCGGACCTGAGCCCCGATCAGCTGCGCGCACTGTCCCGCACCCGGATCGGCGGCGAGCTGATCCACCTCGAGCTGGACAATGGTCGCAAGCCGGCCTCTGACCGTGGCGGCGAGCGTGGCGGTTACTCCGGTGGCAGCCGCGGCGGCGACCGTGGTGGCTACTCCGGTGGAGACCGTGGCGGAAACTTCAAGGGCAACGGTGGCTTCAAGAAGGAGTTCCGTAAGACCGAAGGCGACCGTGGCGGTTACTCCGGTGGCGAGCGTTCCTCCGCTGACCGTGGCGGCCGTTCCTACAGCGAGCGCAGCGGCGCCGGTGCCGGCGCCGGAACGGGCAGCTACGCCGACCGAGGCGCACGCAAGCCGCGCACTGGCGGCGACGCTGGCAACCGCGATTTCAACCGCAAGGGTAAGTGGTAAACAGGACTAGTTCCTGGGTTTTTGGCAGAGGCCGGCTTTCGAGCCGGCCTCTGGCTGTTTAACGACGGCCCGCCTTTAACGCCGGCCCAGGTCCCGCGCACGCCTGACTGTACCGTTTTCCCCATGTTTGACAGGCCAGAGGTTCAAGAATGACCGACCCGCCGCGTCGTAAACGCTTTCCCAAACCAAACATGGGGAAGACGCGCGGCCTACGGCTGTGGAAAGGTGGGTTCATGGGATTCCTCGATGGGTTGAAGAAGAACCTCGGCTTCGACAAGGCCGAACACAAGCCGACTGGACGGGCCTCTGAGGCCCCGCGGGAGCCCGCTCAAGCCTCAACGGGGGGGACGGTCCAAAGAGCTAGGCCCGAGGCGTCAGCGGAAGCTCTCGCGGCTCCCGGCCCCGCAGTGCCCGACGCCGGTGCTCCCGCCCCCGGCGCAGGGCAGGTCACCGAAGTCGTAGTGGAGGCAGACGATACCCTGAGCGGCATCGCCATGCAGTTCGGCGTCGACTTGGATGCCCTGATCGCAGCGAACGCGGATACCGTGCCCAACCCGGACCACATCTACCCGGGCCAAGTGCTCCGCCTGCCGTAATTCAGGCCCTTTCCGGCGCAAGAATCCGGCGCGGATGCAAATTGTGTCGGCGCCGCATTTCCCTGTCCCGCAGCCGATTTGTGGCCTGAGAAATCGTCCGGTAGAGTATTTACTCGTTGCCCCCCTAGCTCAGTGGTAGAGCGCGTTCTTGGTAAGAACGAGGTCACCGGATCGATTCCGGTGGGGGGCTCTGAATGAGGGCCTGTGTCAAGGCGGTTTTTGACCGGCTTGACGCAGGTTTTTCTCATTCGTGGCGGTGTAGCTCAGTTGGTTAGAGCGCACGACTCATAATCGTGAGGTCGGGAGATCGAGCCTCCCCACCGCTACAGTTTCCGCAGGTCAGAGGCGTTTCGCTTCTGGCCTGCTACTGTTTTAAGTACCTGATCCAACGGAAACCCAACTAATTCATTAGTTCGGTCATTCCTTGGAGTTCTTTTCGAGATACGCTTCGAGAACCCGGATCGCCTTGTCGACGTGGTCCTTCAGTTCCCCTGGTTGGCTGTTGTCGGCGATGGTAGGGTAGCGCAGCCTGACGTACTCCACCTTGAGTTCAGATCCCGGATCTCGAAGGCGGGCACGCGTTGCTTCGGCGTCGAGTCCACGGCCGAACTCATAGTGCGTCAGGCATGCGGCCACGATGCAGATGCCCTTACGTCGCGGCCGTGCCCCGTTCAGCCGGAGGCTTCCTCGCTCTCCCCGTGCTCGGTGAGGATCTCGGCGAGGGTGGCGAGGTTGGCGCGCATCTGCCGTGCATACGCCTTGTTCACGAGTGCATCGGCGACACGGCCGAAAACTCCGCCGAGGCCCGCGCCGGATTCCAGGCGGTAGTTCAGCCGGGTCCCCCCGGTCTCGGGGGTCATTGTGTAGGTGCCGGTGAAGTCGATTTTCCCTTCCACGGACTTGACGACCTGCTTCGTGGGGCGCTCGTTCTCTATCACCTCGACAACCCAGTCGAAGGTCCGGCCTAGGATCTTGCTCTTGCCCTTGAACCGTGACCCGACGCGGACGGGGCCGTCGCCTTCGAGTTCGCTGGTCAGGATGGTGGCGTCGTACTCGGGGAGGTGCGTGGGGTCGTTGAGGTAGTCGAAAACCACCTCGGGCGGGACGGGGATGACGATGCTCTCGTCGGTTACGGGCATTGGTCTGTTCTCCTTCGGGGGATTTTTCATTGGGCAAGGTGATGTTGGCCGGTCTTAGAAGCACCGGAGCGTGGCGTGAGTACCGGGACTGCGGCGGATGGGGACGGCATTCTCTATGAACAGTCGCCCCGCAGTGCTCGCTGATTAGCCGCCGTTGTGGTTCACGTACGCATCGCATTGCCCTTGGTTCTTGAACTGTGGATAGTTCGTCCAGCCGCCGTCCTTGCATTGGTTCTTGCTTGTGGGACTGGGGTTGCATCACCCATCGGGCGGAGACCATGCGTTTCGGATACGGTACGGGTGAACCCTGACGTGGGCGCGTTCGTGCCGCCCACACCGGGCCGGGCTTGGCACAGGGAAGACCATACTCAGTCCGTTTGGCAATCGCTTGAGTGGTCACCACTTGTTAATGGCGGCACATTTCCTCGCGAGGATCACTCGTTACGTGGTCCGTGTCCCGGCAGGTAGCCTAGGGTGCCTCGATCTCGCAGCACCTCCGGACGGTCCTTCCGAATCAAGAGCAAGTGCCGTTCGCGCGGGGCCGCTACCTACTGCAGGGCAATTCCCTGTCTGTATGCAGGGAGGATGCCTGGCAGTATATTTACATTAGGTCTCTGGCTACCGAAGTTTCACAGCTTGCCGCTTGGGGGCGCCTGCGAACCGCAAGAATCGTAGGCAACCATGCCGCCGCAAAGTACTCGGAAGGGTTTTGCTCAGCACCCCATGATGCTTGTTCTGGGGATTCTTTTGAGCGTCGGATTGCTGCACGTGCCCGGTGAGCCGATACGTGCCCATCTTGAAATCATGACGGACAGAGCACTTCCTCAGGGCAGGACGCAAGTCCAGACGGATGATCCCTGGAGCAGTTTCCCGCTCGATTCCCGCGAACTCTGGAAGTTCCGGCTAACCACCAGACATTGAGGCATTCCAGCGTTGCCTATTCCTTGGAAGGCGGCGAATCGCTCCGATCTGACCTTGTCCTCGGTAAAGGGGTGGATCATCCGCCTAAGCCTCGGTGACCATGAGGACAGGCTCTGTCGTCCTGACAGCATTGAGGGAAAACCGAGTGACCTGGAACGGGCCGGTTCGATAATGGGGATTTCTGGGGGTGAATCGTTGTACGGAAACTGAGGAAAAGGCCCTCCTCAGAATCGTGAGGTCGGGAGATCGAGCCTCCCCACCGCTACTTTGAAAGTCCAGTTCAAAGGCGGGGACTTTTTCGTTTCCGGGGTGTCGCACCGAGCCAGATGCGGATCGAAGAAATCGCCCTTCCGGCGGCCAGCCAAGCCTGCCCATGGTCCTGATCGAAGTCCGCAAGTCCGCTGGGCACTTGCCGTAAAGATTTCGTAAAGATCCTGTCGAAAAGCTGAGAGCGCGTCCGACCAGCCGATAGTTTTTAGAGGCGCCGCCACTTGGGTGTCCCCCAATCCTCAGGTGGCGGCGCTTCTCGAAGATCTTGGCCAGCGACTTACGTGCCTGAGAACAAACAGACTCTCCCATAAGCGTTTGGCGCCCGAGCAGGCAGTCTTAAGTGAATCTTGATCTTTTCTTAGTGTTTCCTTGAGGTTCACCGTGTACTGGGCCGTTTCGTCTGTGGGCTATCTCCAGCTACGATCAGGAGGTTGTCCGGACCGAAAGGCATCCTTGCTCGTGGATTTTGGCCGCTATCTCATTGACCTTGTGGTCTTCGTTGGCATCACAGTTGTGCTGATGTGTTCTCTTCACCTGCTCGTGCTGTGGCACAAGAAGCGGAAGTACACGAAGTTGTTGCGCCCTGAGAGACAGTCGCTACCCGGCCGCGATACCGGAGCCCGTCCGGAAAGGCCAGGCCCTGGACGCATTCGCGATCAACGGGCGACTCTCACCGGCGTCCAAAGGCCATGACAATGGCTACCACCGCCGCGACGACCAGCACCGTCGCAACCCAGATCCATTGTTGTCCGTCCAAGTTCGCCCCACTCTCAGGTCTTGGTCCAGTCTCCCAAAATGAAGGCTGTTGAGCGAGGTCTGGTGGGGAGATCGAACCTCCCACCCTCACAGAAGCAGGCCAGGAGCGTTCAGCTTCTAGCCTGCTTCTGTTTTACGACGCTGAATTCCGCGGGCCTGCCGTCCTGACCGCCCTCAGTTCAGTGCGATGACGAGCATCTGGTTGGTGCCCGGGATGCATGTTTGCAATACCGCCCGAGGAAATCCGCCGAATACCGCTGCGACGTTGTTGGTGGTCCCGCCTTGAGGCACCTGGCCGCGCGCCGTGACTGTGTACGTGCCATAGCCGGGGATGCTCACGGTCTCGCCGACGCCGATACCCGAGAATTGTGCCCACCCCCCGCAGAAATCATGTTCGGTAATGAACAGCGAGTAGGCGTCCGTGGGGGTGAAATGGATCGGTCCAATGCAACTGTCCACGGCCGCCTGGCCGCCTGAGCCCGCAACATAAATGGTCCGCACCGCCGGAGCGGGAGCTGGGGCGGCTGCTGGCGCTGGCGCCGGAGCGGGGGCAGGTGCAGGGGCGGGAGCCGCGGCAACCGGCGGCCCTGTCAGCTTTAGCACCTGGCCGGGCACGATGACGGAATAGGTGCTGAGCCCATTGGCTGCCAGCATCCCGTTGACGTCGACGCCGAACCTGGCCGCTATGGAGCCAACAGTGTCGCCGCTGACCACCGTGTAGGCGTTCGTGTCAGGAGCAGGAGCAGGAGCAGGAGCAGGAGCAGGAGCCGGAGCGGGTGGAGCTGCGGCCGGCGCCGCTGCGGGCGCGGACGGCGCGACGGCGGCCGGTGCCTGCGTCTGTACTGGCGCCTGAGTGGCTGCCGGCGTGGAACTGGCAACCGGCGTGGAACTGGCAGCGGCCGGCGAAGGCGCGGCAATACCGGCTCCCGAGCCGATCTGCGGGGCAAGTGCGGCGCTCGTGCCTGCAGGCGCAAGTACCTGTGCGTAGTTCTGCATCGTCACGGCCGCGATGGCCACCACTGCCACGATCGCCCAGGTGGCTATTGATGCCTTGTACCTCGTGAGTGTTCTTACCCCCGCGGATATCAGGGCGAGGACGTTGCCTCCGCTGATCCCGCTGTGTCTGTAGTCCTGCTGATACATGTCGGATCCCCGTAATTCATCGTTTCTGGGGCCGGTCGGTTGGCTGGCCCGGGAAGTGATACGCAGGCGCAGGGGATGGCGCTTATTGAGACCCTTTTGCTTAAATGCGCAGCACTGAGGAATCCCTCGATCCATCTACTTTGATAAATCCATCAAAGGGATGTATGAACCCGTTTTGATAAATCCATCAATGAGATTTATGAAAGAGATATTTCCTTTTTCCTGCTGCAGGTAATTTGAGTGTAGGAATGGGGAATTCGCTCTACACGAGTGGGTCCCACTCGCTTTTATTCCGGGCTGCCGATCAAACACTCGCAAGGCATCTTCGACAGGGGCGGGTGCTTGCGGGAGCCCGGACTACCAGCCCTCGGGCGGGGAGGTGTGATTATTACTAAACTAAGTCTGCTTAGTAATTAGTGGTCATATTTATCCCGAGAATTGACGAATTCGGCAATGCGCACCGCAAATGCGGAGAGACTATTTTCCGGGAATTTATCCACCGTGTTGGGGAGGGCTTGACCACGCACTTGACCACTGGGACAGAATGGGTCCATGAGTCGAATCGCAATCATCGGCGGCCACGGCAAGGTGGCCTTGCAACTGTCCCGCATCCTGAGCAACGAAGGTCACTCGGTCACTTCCTTCATCCGCAATCCGGAACACGCGCCCGACGTCGAAGTGACGGGTGCCGCCCCGGTAGTACTCGACGTCGAGAATTCGACGACGGCGGAGATCGCCTCTGCACTTGACGGCCACGACGCGGTGGTGTGGTCCGCCGGGGCAGGCGGAGGCAATCCGCACCGTACGTATGCAGTGGACAGAGACGCCGCCATCCGCTCGATGGATGCCGCGGCGCAAACGGGCGTGGCCCGCTATGTGATGGTGTCCTACTTCGGCGCAGGACCCGGCCATGGCGTTCCCGAGGGCAACAGCTTCTACGCCTACGCGGATGCCAAGGCCGCGGCGGACGAGTACCTGCGCGCGACTGATCTCGACTGGACGATCCTGGGCCCGGGCGCACTGACCAGTAATCCGGGGTCTGCGCTCATTGAGGTAAGCCCCGCGGACCCGAGCACCGGGACCGAAACTTCGCGGGCCAATGTTGCCTTGGTGACTGCCGCCGTCTTGGAACTGCCCGAGACCGTCCGCCGCACCATCGAGTTCAGGGACGGCTCGGTGCCTGTGGTGGAGGCCCTCACCGCGCCCTAGCTGCACCCTCCCGGTCCGGGAGCCGGGCCCGGCGCCGGGCCTGGACCGCACACCGCCGGGATATGTTGGTAGGGCTAGTCCCGAGGCAATGCCCGGGACGCTGCCACTACGACGTCTGGGGAAATCGGGAACATGGACCAGTTGGCACTCATTGTTGGATTGCTGCTTGCAACGGTCGTGGCCGTGGGCTTGGGGGACCGCTTGCGGCTCCCGTACCCGGTACTGATGCTGTTGCTGGCTGCGGCGATGACCTTCATTCCGGGCTTCCCGGACTTTGAGCTTGCGCCTGACCTGATCCTCCCGATCTTCCTGCCTCCGCTGCTCTTCGCGACCGCCCAGAAGAGTTCCTGGGCGGTCTTCCGGGTCCGGTGGCGGACGCTTCTGCTCATGGCGGTGGCGCTCGTTGTCGTTTCGACGGCGGCCGTTGCCGGAGCCGCGTGGCTCATGATTCCAGGGATCGGCATTCCGGCGGCGATCGCACTGGGCGCCATGGTGGCTCCGCCGGATCCTGTGGCGGTTGAATCCGTTGCCGGCCGCGTCCACATGCCGCGCAGGCTCATCACCGTGCTGCAGAGCGAAGGCTTGTTCAACGATGCCGCGGCGATTGTGATCTTCCAGGCCGCGGTGGCGGCGACGGTTTCAGGCACCAGGCTGGGGGCCGGCGTCGTGCTCCAATTCGTCATCGGTGCTGCCCTGGCCGTCATTGTCGGCATCGCGATGGGCTGGTTGACGAGGCTGATCACCAAGCTGGTCACCTCCATGGTGGCCCGAAGTGCCGTGACCCTGGTGATTCCTTTCGCCGCATACATCCTGGCTGAAGAGCTGCACGCCTCGGGGGTGATCGCCGTCGTCGTCACCGCCCTCGAGACGCAGCGGCACGCGCGGTCCCAGGACGCGGCTGAACGCGTCACGCGCACCGCCTTCTGGGACGTGGTGGAACTGCTCGCCACGGGTCTGGCGTTCGGCCTTGTGGGGCTGGAGATCCGGCATGTGATCCGGGACGAAGGCGCGGCCATTTACGGGATGATTGGCCCGGCCGTGGCGGTCTGCGTGCTCGTCTTCGTTGTCCGTTTCGCCTGGCTCGGGCATTTGGCAATCTCGGCCCGCAAGCGGAAGAACCTGCTGCAGCCCACTTCCCCCAAGGAGGTCCTGATCCTGACCTGGTGCGGCATGCGGGGGCTCGCGACGCTCGCACTCGCCTTGGCCCTTCCGCTGACTATTGCGGACGGCCGTGACTTCCCTGCCCGGCACGAGATCCTGGTCATCGCCTGCGCCGTACTGCTGGCCACCCTGGTGCTGCCGGGGCTGACCCTTCCGTGGCTCATGCGCGTGCTCAAGGCGTCCGAAGACGGTTCACACGAAAAGGATGCCGCGCGGCTCTTGGCCAAACGCGCCCAGACTGCTGCAATCTCTGCGCTCAAGGAACACGATCTGATGAAGGAGCTGCCGGCGGACAAGGTGGCCCTCGTCAAGGAAAAGATGACCCGCCTGCATGCCGAGCTGCTCGACGGGACATTGAAGAATGAGTCGGACGCTGAAAAGCGCCAACGCGGCAGGGAACTGGCGATCGCGGTCCAGACGATAGCCCTCGACGCCGCGCGCCAGGAAGTGGTCGCGGCGCGGAGTGAACCGGGGATGGATCCCGAGGTGGCGGACCGGGTGCTGCGCCAGCTCGACCTCCGCACGATGGCGATGCCGGACTAGCCTCCGAAGGCCCTACGCCCGCCGCAACACCAGATCCAGGGAATTCTTCTCCACATGATCCAGTGCGTGGCGAACCGCTCCGATGCCCACAATCGCATCGCCCAAGGGGGAAGCTGCCAACCGCGGGGGAGTGGCGGTGTACGCAGCCAGCTTCCGCGCGGCCGGCTCAAGAAGGACCGACGCCGAATCTGCCACCGCGCCGCCGATCACCACGAGCTCCGGGTTGAGCAAGATGGCCACCGTGGAGACCACCCGGGCCAGCCGGTCCGAAAGCCGGTCCAGGATGCC
Source organism: Arthrobacter sp. 2MCAF14 (assembly GCF_052115645.1). Classification (NCBI taxonomy): domain Bacteria; kingdom Bacillati; phylum Actinomycetota; class Actinomycetes; order Micrococcales; family Micrococcaceae; genus Arthrobacter; species Arthrobacter sp. 2MCAF14. Next base: position 32,378 of record NZ_JBFRHB010000039.1, read on the forward strand.
CAGCGCCACTTTGTCACCTTGGGCAGCGGCGGCGAAGACGTGTTGCGCCGTCACCTCTCGGCCCGGGGCGGTCGCGGTCCGCAGCGTCGTTTTCGACTTTCCCGCCAGGGCTTCCGCTGCCCACAATCTGGCCAGTGCGGCAAGGCCGTCCGCCGATCCGACTCCGTCCACCATGTCCAGGTAGGCCATTTCGCCAGCGCCGCCGCGGCTGCCATGAAGCAAACGGCCGGATTCCACCAGGCCCGCACCGAAACGCTCACCGGCAAGGAGTACGGCTAGGTCCTGGACGCCGCTGCCGGCGCCGCGCCAACATTCGCCCAATGCCGCCAAGTTGGCATCGTTCTCCAGCATTACCGCCCATCCGTGCAGATCGTGAAGGGCCTTCTTCAGGCCGACGTCGAACAGGCTCCAAAACGGCTGGCTGACGAGGATGTTCCCGTCGCGGCCCACGGGGGCAGCAAGCCCGACCGTCACCGCAAGGACCTTGTCTGGTGCCACTCCGGCGGCCTCGAGGGCGAGCAGCGCGGTTTGGCTGATGACCCGGATTCGTTCCTCCGCTTCGATCTCCCTGGCGCGGAATGGCTCGCTGGCCCGTCCGACGGTCCTGCCGCGCAGATCGGCCACCACCACGGTGGTCTTGAGGACTCCGACGTCGATTCCCAAGACGCAGCCGGCGCTTTCGTCGAGCTCGAAGCGCCGCGCCGGGCGCCCCTTCTGGTACGTGCCGAAACCGCGCTGGTTTTCCAGCTCGCGGATCCAGCCCCGGGCCATGAGGTCTTCGCACACGGAAATGGTGGTCGCACGGGTCAGGCCGGTGGCGTCCATCAGCTCCGAAACGGTCACGGCGTTGGAGGAACGGATGGCTCCGAGCACGGTGGCCGCGTTGAACCGCCGGAGCATCTGCGGAGTGGCAGTCGCGATTTCAGCCATGGCTGTTGACCTCCTGTAGGTATGCGTCACATAATACTTGAGGTACTAAATTTAGATTCTAAATAAAAGTCCTATCCATCGCAGCTTCGACACAGAACAGGATTCCCTTTGTCCTCCACCGTCACCATGGCCACCCATTTCGACTCCGAGCGCTCCGAGCGCATGGCCGATCCCAACTGGTGGCGCCAAGCGGCTGTCTACCAGATCTACCCGCGCAGCTTCTCCGATGCGAACGGCGACGGCCTGGGCGACATCAAGGGCATTACCGCCAAGGTTCCGTTCCTGTTGTCCCTCGGCATTGACGCCGTCTGGTTGAGCCCGTTCTACCCCTCGGCCCTTGCTGACGGTGGCTACGACGTCGACGACTACCGCAACGTGGACCCCAAGCTGGGCACCCTGGCCGACTTCGATGAGATGGCGGCCGCCCTGCACGCCGCGGGCATCAAGTTGATCGCGGACATCGTCCCGAACCACTCCTCGGACCGGCACGAATGGTTCAAGGAGGCGCTGGCGTCCCCGAAGGGCTCGGCAGCCCGTGAACGCTACATCTTCCGCGACGGCCTGGGCGAGAACGGCGAACTGCCCCCGGCCGACTGGGACTCGATCTTCGGCGGCCCGGCCTGGGAGCGCATCACCGAACCGGACGGCACCCCCGGGCAGTGGTACATGCACATCTTCACCAAGGAGCAGCCGGACTTCAACTGGGACAACCCCGAGGTCCGCGAGGACTTCCTGAAGACCCTGCGCTTCTGGTCCGACCGTGGCGTGGACGGCTTCCGCATCGATGTTGCCCATGCCCTCACGAAGGACCTGCCGGAGGTTCTACCCTCCAAGACCGAGCTGCCCAAGGAAGGCGACAACGCTTTGGGCGCCCACCCGTTCTGGGACCGCGACGAGGTGCACGAAATCTACGCCGAGTGGCGCAAGGTCTTCAACGAGTACAACCCGCCCCGGACGGCCGTCGCGGAAGCGTGGGTCCACGCAGACCGCCGCGCCCGCTACGCCAGCCCCGAAGGACTGGGCCAGGCTTTCAACTTCGACCTCCTCCAGGCCGATTTCGACGCCGGACAGTTCCGCACGATCATCACCAAGAACCTCGGCGAGGCCGCGGCATCCGGTGCTTCCTCGACCTGGGTCTTCTCCAACCACGACGTCGTCCGGCACGCGACCCGCTACGGTTTGCCCGCGGGTGGCGGCCGTGACGGCTTGGGCCAGGACGGCAAGCAATGGCTGCTCGACGGCGGTTCGGCCGCCGACGTCGACGCCGAGCTCGGCCTGCGCCGTGCCCGCGCCGCGTCGCTGCTGATGTTCGCCCTGCCGGGCTCCGCGTACCTGTACCAGGGCGAGGAACTTGGATTGCAGGAAGTCGGCGACATCGTGGCCGGCCAGCGCCAGGACCCCGCGTTCTTCCGCAACCCGGGAGTCGACGTCGGCCGCGACGGTTGCCGTGTCCCGCTGCCGTGGACCAGTGAAGGTTCGTCGTTCGGCTTCGGCGACGGACGTGCACACTTGCCACAGCCTGAATGGTTTGCCGGCTACGCCGTGGAGGCGCAGGACAACGTTCCCGGCTCCACCCTGGAGCTGTACCGCAAGGCCCTGGAACTGCGTTCGGAGCTGCGGGCGGCCGAGGACCTTGAATGGATCCCCTCGAGCAATGAGTCGGTGCTGCACTTCGCGCGGCCCAACGGCTGGCAGTCGGTGACCAACTTCGGCACCGAGCCGGTGGCACTTCCGGAAGGCACCGTCGTCGTGAGCAGTGTACCGCTCGACGGCGGCAAGCTCCCGGCAAACACGACGGCCTGGATCGTCTGACCCCTGACCCCCGACCGCTGACCCAACTGGCCCGCAGTTAACGTCGTTTTGAAGGCTGTAAACGACAACAACTGCGGGTCAGTTGCATGTGAAAGAGTTTGAAAATGACTGCAAAAAGCAAAATCGCGTCCGGTCGGCTCATCTATGGCTGCATGGGCCTCGGAGGTTCTTGGGAGGGCGGCGAATACGCGGCTGCCGAAGTTGATCAGGCCGCGGCTGCGATCGAAGCCGCCATGGGCATCGGGATCGCCCTTTTCGACCACGCCGACATCTACCGCAGCGGCAAGTCCGAGGCCGTATTCGGCGAAGTCCTCGCCGGGACGCCAGGGCTGCGGGAAAAGATCCAGCTCCAGACCAAATGCGGAATCCGGCTCGGCCAGCCCGGCGTAGATGGACATTACGATCTCAGCAAGGACGCCATCCTGGACCGGGTCAATGGAAGCCTGGAACGGCTGAGGACCGACTACGTCGACATGCTGCTGCTCCACCGTCCCGACCCCCTGATGGAACCCGCCGAGGTGGCGACCGCCGTCGGGCAGCTCATGGCGGAAGGCAAAGTGCGGCAATTGGGCGTGTCCAACATGTCCGGCGCGCAGATCGCCTTCCTGCAGGACCAGCTGGAGGTGCCGATCGTGGCCAACCAGCTGGAAATGAGTCTGCACCGCCGGGCCTGGCTCGAGAGCACTGTCCTGGTCAACCACGACGACGCCCTCGGCTACAGTTTCCCGCACGGCACTTTGGAGCACTGCGTCGGCCAGGGGATTGAGCTGCAGGCCTACGGTTCCCTCGCCCAGGGCCGGTACACGGGCTCGACGCCGGTATTCCCGACTGCCGCGGACACTGCGACTACCGCTCTTGTCGCCGAGCTCGCGGAAGCAAAGGGTGTCAGTCCTGAGGCCGTCTTGTTGGGGTGGCTCATGAAGCATCCGGCACGTATTTCCCCGGTGCTGGGCAGTTCCAACCCGGCGCGGATCGCTGCCTGCGCGGATGCTGCCGCAGTTGCCGCAGCCATGACGCGGGCCGAGTGGTACGGCCTGTGGGTGGCTGCGCGGGGCAGCAAGCTCCCCTAGAGCGGGTTAAACCCAACTGACTCGCAGTAGGTGTCGTTATGAGCCCTTTAAACGACAACAACTGCGAGCTAGTTGGGCTAAGCCTCGATCCACCGATGTGCCCGGGCTGATGATTTGAATCCGGTTCGGCTCGTTGTGCGGGCAGGGAGCATGCTGGGGTGCCAGGCCTCGCTGCCCTTCGGTGTTCCACTGTTGGTCCTGGTTGCGCCGGGTGGCTGGGTGGG
>NZ_JBFRHB010000040.1:0-34738 GCF_052115645.1 Arthrobacter sp. 2MCAF14
TACTTGCCCAAGTCCGCGCACGTCTCCTACCCCGGATACGATACGGCGGCCCAAGCACTCGACGAGCCGCGCCGTCTCCTGGAGACCGACCTGCGTTGCCGGGTCACACTTTACAGTCGCGCCGTCTTCGGTGTAGATGTCGAGGGCGATGATGTCAGCCCCCTATTGCGTAGATGCTGACAGCGTGCAAACGCAGTTGACTGCAAGCAGCTCCCGTCACAAATGCGACCTTGCTCTTGGGCAAACCCATGCCTGTTACCTCAGCCCTGTCTCATCATTGGCGTCAGGGCCCGCAACGCGAGCCATTCCTTGAAGCGCTGCGAACACGTCATCGACTAGTTGTCATGGAATCGAATTCATAGAATCGTAACCTGATGCCTGCGCGCAAGCAAGTGTCCGAGTTGATTCATAAAAAACCTCAGCGGGGGTCCATACGTTGACGAAGGATTCGGCGTTGCGGTATGGCGCGACGGACAGCAAGGTGAAGGGTCAGATCCTTACCGGTTGGTGGACTTGACCGGCTGGCACCGGGACTATGCCGGGTCCGCGCTGCGCCACGCTCTAAAGCCGCCTCGACCACGGACGGTGTGGCCAGGATGGAAGCCTGTTTATCCGACGGATCTCCAACCGTCGGTGGTGTTGGCCTGGTCCGCGCTTTGGGGCCCTGCGGGGGAGCTGCTGGCGCCCGGGACCGGCTACCTCGTCCCTATGCTGCGTGCCGAGCGGGTCCTGGTGACCACCGATGCTCAGGCGAAGCGTTGATGGGCACGAGTGCCGCCACGATCGACTGCAGCCAGTGGTGGACAAGACTGTGCTTTCACACCAGATAGATTGGCCTATGAACAGGAGAAGTTGCGCCTGCGCGGCCGCTCCCATGCCAAGCAAAGGTCGTTGCTGAAGGCCCAGATCCCGATCCGGACCTGGATCGTGTGGGACGACGGGGCCCCGGGTTTCGTCGAGATGGACCTGCTCCGTCACAAAGGCAGCAACAGCCAGGGCGAGTTCTGCTTCACGCTCATGGTCAGCGATATCGCCACCGGCTGGACGGTGAACCGGTCCGTGCACAATAAGGCCCAGAAGCGGTCTTCGAGGCGATCCACCCACAACCAATGTGTTCCCCTTCCCATCGTCGGCAGCGATTCCGACAACGGCAGCGAGTTCATCAAGAACGAGCTCTACCAGTCCTGCCACGGCTGGTATCCAAAACCCGGCGCGGAGCCAAAGCCCGCAAGAAACACGCCCGGCCCGCGACCCGGCACCTACGCGCCATCGAACACCCCGCCATCCGGCAAAGGCCGACCATGGCCATGAGTGCCCAATACAAGAAGATCCGTCCGACGGCGCTCTACCGCCAGATCTATGCGCTCTCCGCAGAACTCGAGACCATCTCCCGGCAACACAACCACGGCCACTACAATCCAAGACCCGGTCATGAGCCCGAGTCCATGCGGAGTTTTCAATGAGGCAACGAATCGTCCTCCAGAAAAGTATTGCGATGAGGCAACAGGGTGTCAGAGCGACCGCCTGTAGCCGTCAGACGTGGCATGGATGGACGCACGCGGGTATTGCGGTGAAGCACGAGTCTTGACTACGATGCCAAAGGCGAAGGAATCTCCCTTCGTCGACGGAAACTTCTTTAGCGGTTGTGGGCGTAGCCGTCCTTGCCCGTGACTATGGGATCAGCCGCGAGACGGGTTACCAGTACCTGTGTCACGCCGGGCCGGGAAGTGTAAGCGTTTAGAAGTCCGTTGCTCCACTGAAACTCAAATTGCACGCGCATGGAGTTCGCTTCGTTGCGCCATTGACTCAAAAATGATGACTCCAGAGGATTACTGGGTCCATAAACACAGGTGGTCAAAGATGACACAATCTCTATCGGCCGAGGCTCGTACCGGCCGATTCGCTTCGTTAGTTGCACTAGTCTGGCTCGGCGGGGTAGCCGTAGACATCCAGTGGGGCACCCTCCCTCCGCTGGTTGGGGTGATAGCGGCACAGTCCGGCCTGTCGGGCGCGGAAATCGGGTGGGTCTTTAACTCAATGATGGTCGGCAGTGCCATCTCTGTCGGCCTCACTGCACGTATGGGCGACATCTATGGGCATCGCAAGGTCCTCATTACACTGAGCTTCCTAGCACTGCTGGGATGCGCCTTGGCTGCGACAGGTGATGGTTTTTGGCCTCTCGTGGCAGGCCGATTCCTTTTGGGCTTCGCTGTTACCCTCCCTCTGAGCTGGGGGCTCCTCCGCCCACGGGCTACCGCCCGTCAGATCCGAATTGTTTCGTTAGGACTCTCATTCGCGATGGCGATCTTTTCACCGATCGCACTTGTTGTCGGCGGCTTTGTCGTTGGGTTGGGATTGCCGTGGCAGAGCGTTTTCTGGGTGAGTTTCGCCCTGTACGCGGTGCTGCTGGTGCTTGCACTTGTCTCATCTGAAACGCCCGCTGCTTCCCGTTATGTCGGTCGCTTGAACTGGTTCGCTTCGCTGGGGCTCGGCATTTGGGTCACTGCGCTGCTGGTCGGAATCAGCGAGGGACCAGCCCTGGGCTGGACTTCACCCATCGTGGTCGGCTCGTTTGGCGTGAGCGCCGTGACGTTGACTCTCTGGTCGATTCAGCAGCGACGCAGCCAGGACCCTCTGATGTCGTTCCGCAACATGGACCGACGTCAGGCCATCATCGGATATTCCGGGATCTTCTTGATAAGCGTGGTCGGGGTGAGCATTTTTCTCGCGCTGCCAGCTATGTTGCAGACCCCGACGTCGTCAGGGTACGGCCACGGCCTGTCTGCCCTCGACTCTACGTACGTGCTGCTTGCGATCATTCCCGGCTCCGCGCTGGGATACCTCTGGACTCGATGGGGACTCAACCGGCTGGGTCCGAAGACCGTTCTGATCATTTCCGGAACCGCCTCGATTGGTGTCTTTCTCGGTTTCGCATTCGCTAACGGCCCGGTTTGGATGTCTTGGGTGTGGGTCTTCGGCTATGCACTCGCAACCCTGAGCTGCTTGACCACCGGATACTCACTCGTCGCGGCCGCCGGGCGCCAGGACAACATGGCGGTGACCATTGGCATGCAAAGCATTATCCAGTACGTCTCGGGGACGATACCTACCGCAATTGTCTTGAACGTACTAGTGCCCGGTGCCGATGGATTCGTTCCTAAGGAAACATTTGATGGCATCTTTATCGCGGCCGCGCTGGTTGTCGCCGTGTTCGTCATCATCTGGACCGTCTTTGCACCGAAGCACCTCACAGATCGGCACGCAATCGACACAGAAAGCGATCCCACGAAAGTCCTTATTGCCAGTCACTCGTAAGACCAAGAGCAGTGCCGGAGTGTGAAGACATCACCGGCCGCCGAGTGGCGAGGGAAGCGAAGTCGTTAGCCGCGAAAAACCTGCCTGGTGATATCTGCCGTCGTCATCTACACCGTCCGCGCCCCCGCTCACGGACGCACCAACCGTTGCGCAAATTAGTGGAGATCTGCCACACTTGTCTTGTGAATACGAAACCATGGGGAAGTCAGGGGCTTGAGGCCAGCGTCGAGGGACTCGGCGCAATGGGAATGTCCGGCTCTTACGGGGGGCGTGACGACGCGGAGTCGGCTGCGACGCTACACCGGGCGCTCGATCTCGGCGTCAGCCTCATCGATACCGCAGAGATGTACGGGCCGTTCGTCAATGAGCGGCTGATCGGTGAAACGATCGGCAGCCGCAGCGATGAGTACGCCCTTGCGACCAAGACCGGTTTTGAGATCAGCGATGACGGCGAGCGTGTCGGGCCGAACGGTTCGCCGGCATATCTGCGCAAGGCGCTCGAGCGCTCACTACGTAACCTCGGCCGCGAGACGATCGACCTGTACTACATCCACCGGGTCGATCCGAGCACGCCGATCGAGGAGACAATCGGCACGATCGGGGAGTTCGTCGAAGAGGGCAAAGTCCGCTACCTCGGGATCTCGGAGGCATCCCCAGAGACGATCCGACGGGCGCACTCCACGTATCCACTGACGGCTGTCCAGACCGAGTATTCGCTGTTCGAACGGGCCCCTGAAGTCAACGGGGTCCTTGCCACGACCCGCGAGCTCGGCATCGAGTTCGTGGCGTACTCGCCGCTGGGCCGTGGTGTCCTGACCGGTGCGATCTCCTCGGCGGACGACTTGGAGGAGGGCGATTTCCGTCGTGTCAGCCCGCGCTTTGTCGGCGGCAACCTAGCCGCCAACCTGAAGGTCGTCGAGAAGCTGCGCGCGATGGCCGCGCGGAAGGGCATCACGCCGGGTCAGTTGGCTTTGGCCTGGGTGTTGCAACAGGAGGGTGTCGTCGCGATCCCCGGCACCAAGCGTCGTAGGTACCTGGAGGAGAACGTGGCTGCGGCTGAAGTTGTGCTGACGGCCGACGACCTCTCGGTCCTCGACGAGCTATTCCCTGTCGGAGTAGCCGCAGGAGAACGCTATCCGGATTACGCCCTCAAGGGCCTGACGATCTAGCTAGGGCGTGCGGATCACACTCGTCCGGGAGCTTTTGGAGACCTGTGCGTTTGCGGTTGCCAAGGCTGTCTCGTAAGTGTCGCTTTCGGCATCGACCTAGGCTCAGTTGGCCATCGCTGATTTCGCCCGTCACGACCACTTGCACCCTCCATATCCTTGGTTGCCGCGCGTACGGGAGTCCGTACCAAGGCCGTTAACAGCGGAGAATCGGCCAAGTGGAACCTCATCCGGATCCGCTCCCACCACGGTTCCGGAACGGGGGAGCGGTATATGTCACCTGGTGCTAGCGACGTCCCTAAGGACGGCGGGGAAGTCCGGGGCGAACAGGAACGCGAACCCTCCCCGCTCTGCGGCCTGGGCGTAGCGGATATTTGATTCGATGTTCGCGTAATTGTCATCGTCGACCTGGGGCGCCCGCCACGCGCCCGAGATGTTCTCAGTGAGGACGCTGATGCAACAGCGCGGCGTTGCGGAGCACGGGCCACGTCGTCGATGTTAGGCGCGAACGCAAGGGACACGAGCGGCGGATCCAAGGAGAGCGAATTGGCCGGCATCCGGACGATTCGGCCGTTGACTTCGGCGGCGACGACAGAGAGGCCCGTCGCAAATCCTGCGACGGTGCGCCTCATCATCACCGGTGTCACGGGCTGTGAAGACATCTGCGTCCTGCATTCGTCCTGCAACCTTAACACTAATGACAATGTCAAGCTGGAGTCATCCCGCCTGCGATGCCGTAGGCAACTGAGAAGAACGACGGCATTTGCGGAAGCAGAGCGCGGATTAGTAGACGGGCATCACTCTTCGGAAATCACCCAGGCTCACGATGGACCTATTCATCACCATCGCGTTGATAGCTCGCGAGACCACGAAGATCGGTTGCGTCGCTACAGCGTCATTTCGCGAGTCGAACTCCTCAACCGGGATGTGGCCGATGTGTTCCGATGGTCCCGGGGGACGGTCATGGACTACATACGCGACCATGGAACCCGGCTTCGCCAATTCAACGGCAGATGAAGAGGGTTCCGGCATCTGGCGGTCAAGTCCCGTGGAGTGGTGTAACGGTTGATCCTTCGCTTAGGCGCTGAGGGCCATGATCGTGTCGGTGTCTACCTCGCTTCCGGTGTCAGCGATGCGATGGGGCGCATGCGAGAGCGGGCGAGGATGTCGAGGCCGAGATAGCGGCGTCCCTCGGCCCATTCGTCGGTTTGCTCGGCGAGGATGCCGCCAACAAGGCGGATGATCGCATCCCGGTTGAGGAAGATGCCGACACTGTCGGTTCGGCGGCGGATCTCTCTGTTCAGCCGCTCTGGGTTGTTCGACCAGATCTGCTGCCACAGGTCCTTGGGAAACGAGGTGAACGCGAGGATGTCTGCCCGGGCCGCGTCCAGGTGCGAGGCGACGGCGGGAAGTTTCTCGCTCACGTAGTCCAGGGTCCGGTCGAACTGTGCGGTCACCGCGGCAGCGTCGGGTTGGTCATCGACACTGTGGAGCATCGCTTTCACGGCCGGCCACATGCTCTTGGGTGTCACACTCATCAGGTTCGCGGCGTAATGGGTGCGGCAGCGTTGCCAGACTGCCCCGGGCAGGTTCGCGGCGATCGCGTCTTTCAGCCCGGCGTGCGCGTCGGAGGTGACCAGCTGCACCCCGGCAAGGCCGCGGGCGGTGAGATCGGCAAAGAACGCGTTCCATGCGGGACCGCTCTCTGACGTGGCGACCTGGAGTCCGAGGACCTCGCGGCGTCCGTCGCCGTTAACCCCGGTCGCGATCAGGACCACGGTGTTCACGACCCGACCGCCCTCTCGGACCTTCATCGTCAACGCGTCCGCGGCAACGAAGGTGAACGGGCCGGCCTCGGACAGGTTGCGGTGCCGGAACTCGTCCACGTGTTCATCGAGATCGGCCGCCATCCTGGACACCTGCGACTTCGACAGGGAGTGGATACCGAGCTGCTTCACCAGTTTGTCCATCCGGCGGGTCGAGACGCCGGCGAGGTAGCAGTCCGCGATCACGGTGACTAGCGCGGCCTCGGATCGTTTCCGGCGTTCGAGGAGCCATTCCGGGAAGTAGCTGCCCTGTCGCAGCTTCGGGACGGCGACATCGATCGTCCCGGCACGGGTATCGAGGTTCCGATGCCGATAGCCGTTGCGGTGGGTGGTGCGCTCAGGGCTGCGTTCGCCCCATTCCGCGCCGACGACGGCATCGGCGTCAGCGGACAGCAAAGCGTTGATCATGGTCTGCAGCAGATGCCGCATCAAATCCGGGGACGCCTCGGTCAGGGCTTCGCCGAGCACGGTCGCGGGGTCGACAATATGGGGAGCGGTCATCGTGTTGATGCCTTTCGAGTGGGATGTGAGAGTTTCCTCGAAGGATCACACGGTGACCGCCTTCACGTCAGCAACGACGCAGACAACCACCGTGGCGTTACACCACTATGCGGGACTCCACTCATCTGTCCACCGTCGTTAAGGTACCGCACCAGGCTGCCGGCCTCCTGTTCCGACCCCACGATGATTCGTTGGAAGCCATCTGCCTTACGGTGTTCTATCTGCCTGCTAAACCCGCCAGATTCGTACGGAGTACGTATATATAAATAGTCGGCGTCCCGCCCCATCAAGGTGAAGCCAAAGAATTGAACCATCTTCGATCACAGTATCAACTCGGCCAGATATTTCAGCCGCGCTGTTCTCAACGAGTAAAACCTGTTCTCCTGGGGCCAGTATTGTCCAGTCCCGAATGTACTCAGCATTAGTGGGAGACAAGAACGTTCCACCAGGACTCTCTGGTTTGCGGCCTGCAGGCAGCAGGAGCGGTCATCCAAACCCACGCCGTGAAATGCCACTACTGTGAAGGTTTACCATCGGAGGAGGAGGAGTGATGCGAATCGGTGAACTTTCCGCGCGAACGGGGGTGCCGCGGCGCATGCTGCGCTACTACGAGGAACAGGGCCTCATTCAACCGATTCGTGAGGCGAATGGCTACCGGGATTATGGTGAGTACCTGGTGGAGCGGGTGGGCAAGATTCGTGGCTTGATCGACTCGGGCATTCCGTCGCGTATCGTTCTGGAACTCCTTCCGTGCCTGGATCAGGAGCAAGCGATCGTTGTTCGGAACATCGAGCCTGGGCTTCGCGATCTGTTAGTCCAGGAGCGCGACCGCATGACGCAGAAGATCGCCTTCCTGACTTCGAATCGAGATGCTCTCACCCGGTACATTGCCGCTGTTGATGTTCGCGCGGGCAGGCCAGAGGCACCTGCCGGCTGAGCAGCATTACGTCCCGCTCTCACGCTCGATTTGACATTAACAGTAGTGTTAATGTTTCAGAATGGTGGGATGTCAAAGACTTTCACTGATTCCGCTCACTCTTCGTTGTCCACCCGTCTGCCTGTCGGTAGCCTTCTTGCGCTAGCCACCGCCGGGTTCCTGGCGGTCATGCTCGAGACGCTGCCGGCGGGTGTCCTGCCTGCCCTCAGCGCCGACCTGGGAGTCACCGAAGCGGTGGCCGGGCAGGCCGTCACGTTCTACGCGTTGGGAGCGCTCTTGGGTGCTATCCCTGTCATCGGGGCGACTATGGGGTGGCCGCGTCGGCGTCTCCTGGTGATGGCACTGTGCGGCTACATCGTCACGAGCCTCGTTGTCGCCGTGTCGCCCGTGTTCGGGTTGACTCTCGCGGCCAGGTTCGTGGGGGGCATCTTTGCTGGAGCTCTCTGGGGGGTTCTTGCAGGATATGCCAGCCGGATCGTGGATCCGGGGCAGCGCGGCCGCGCTCTGACGATTGCCCTTTCCGGGACGCCTGTCGCCCTCGCCTTCGGTACTCCTGCGGGAACCTTCCTCGCTGCAGGGATCGGCTGGCGACTTACCTTCGTCGTGATGGCTGTCCTTACGGCTTCCGTGCTCGTGTGGGTCCTTGTCGTGGTTCCGACTATCCCCGGCCAAGAGAAGCATGAGCGCACCAATGCCCTTCAGGCTCTTCGAATTCCTGGCGTGGCACCGGTTGTCGCCGTCGCGTTGCTCTTTTTCGCAGGGCATGCTCTGCTCTACACGTACATCGCGTCGTTCCTCGATTTCGCGGGGATGGGGAGCAGTGTCAGCGCCGTGCTTCTCGTGTTCGGCGTGTCCGCTCTCGTTGGCCTGTGGGTGACTGGAATTGTCATCGACAGGCATCTGCGTCTGCTCATGCTGGGTAGCACCGCGGTGTTCGCCGTGGCGGTTCTCGTACTGGGACTGGCCTTCGCCTCGCACGCTGCGGTCTTGGTCAGTATCGCTGTGTGGGGTCTTGCTTTCGGCGGGTCGGGAAGTCTTCAGCAGACAGCCCTCACCAACGCCGCCGGCACAGCCGTTGATGCCGCGCAATCCGTTCTCGTCACCGGCTTGAACATCGGGATCGCGGTGGGCGGGATTCTCGGAGGGCTCGTCCTTTCCGGCCTCGGCGCCGGGGCTTTGCCGTTCGCGACCTTGGTGCTGCTTGTAGTCGTTCTCGTCGTCGTCGCCGCAGCCCGCCGGAATGGTTTCCCCGCGCGTCGTTCGATCGACGCATCGTGACCTGTTCCGCTCACCGTTTCCGTTCCCGTCTGCCAACAACAAGGAGTCACCGGCAATGACCATGAAGAAGATGATGATCGGCATGCAACTGGGCAACGGCTATGGGGCCCAGACCCTCGCCTGGCGTGCACCTCACGTTGACCCGCGCAATTACACCAATCCGGACGCGTACGTGCGGTACGCGCAAGCGGCCGAGCGCGGCAAGTTTCAGTTCTTGTTCTTGCCTGATTTTCTTGCGCAGAGCCAGCAATCAGATCAGGACTCACCCATGCTGACGATGGATCCCTTCATCACTATGGCGGTAATGGCGCGTGAGACCGAGAAGATCGGTTTCGTCACGACAGCATCAACGACGTTCTACGAACCCTACAATTTGGCACGGCAGCTGAAGACCCTTGACGTGATCAGCGGAGGCCGCATCGGGTGGAACGCCATCACCACCTCCGATCAGGCCTCCGCCGCCAACTTCGGGACTACGATCGCCGGACGAGACGCCCGCTACGGGCGCGCCCACGAAGTCGTGCAGCTCATTCAAGCTCTCTGGGGAAGCTGGCAAGAGGACGCCTGGATAGCAGACCAGAAATCGGGCGTCTTCGCGGATCTGGCCAAGATCCAGCCCATCAACCACCTGCAAGGGCAGTACGTCGCTTCGCGTGGGCCACTGGAGATCCCCCCATCCAACCAAGGACAACCCGTTATCTTCCAAGCCGGCGGCAGCCCGCACAGTTTGGCTCTGACCGGCCGATTCGCCAACGGCGTCATCGGATCCACGTACACCATCGAAGACTCGATCCGGCAACGCTCCAACGTTCGGCGAGCAGCTGAGCGAGCTGGTCGCGACCCCGACGACATCAAGTTCTTCGCCGGCATCAGCCCGACCATCGCTCCGACCAAACGCGAAGCACTCGACCGACGCGGCCAATTCGTCGAGCCACTCATCCACCATCGAATCGGTTACCTCGGAATGATGCTAGGTATCCCCCTGACTGCAGCCGAACTGGACCAGCCCTTGACCGGGCAGCAGCTTTCGTCCGCCAGGGCAAACCCCTCCGACCCCCGATCTGACAAGGCGCTGGAGATCGCCCGTGAAGGGTGGAGCGTTCGCGACATCCTCTATCACGGGATCATCGACTACCACCCCGCCCCCATCGGCCCGCCGCATCTCACGGCAGACCACATGCAGGAATGGTTCGAATCCGGCGCCTGTGACGGATTCTGGCTCAATCCAGACATCTACGAAGACGGCATCGACGCATTCGTCGACGGGGTCGTCCCACTGCTCCAGCAGCGGGACCTGTTCCATGACGATTACGACGGAGACACCCTCCGCGACCACCTCCATGTGCCTTATCAGTACGGCTTGAGCGAACCGACCAACGCTGCGTAGCCGATTCTTCGGCTACATCGCACGACCCCAATCACTCCCGCTCCACGACCGCAAAGGACTCTTCATGATCGACTCGACGATCCGTCCGGCGGATGCCTCCGGCAGCTTCACTCTGGGTGGTGACCCCCACCGTGACGCGTCTCGGCTAGGGCACGATGCAGCTCACCGGACCCGGATCTGAGGTGTACCCGCAGACCGCGAGAACTCCATCCGGGTGGTCCGCCGCGCTGCCGAACTGGGAGTGACTCTCTTCGATCGTGCCGACGCCTACGGCTCCGATGTCACCAGCGGCACCCTCCGCGAAGCCCTCTACCCCTAGCGCACGCACTTGCGAGTGAGGGGTGGAGCGTGCGTGACATCCTCGCTCAGGGGGTCTTCGACGAGCATCCCGCGACGGTGGGAACGCCTGCCGAAGCCGCCGACCACATGACGGAATGATTCGAATCGGGTGCTGTCGACGGGTTCTGGGCGTGTATCGACGTGTACCGGGATGGCATCGACGGTCGTCGACGAGGTATCCCGACCCCGCAGGATCGCAGATTGTGCCACAGGGACTACGAAGGCACTACGCTCCACCATAAAAGGCCTTTCACAGGAATTCCGTATCGCCAGGCGCGTCAAAGGGAGCGCGCTGGATTCGCGGTGATAGACGTGCAGGTAAGGAACGGGTGCCTGCCCAGATGAAGGCCTCGTCCGTTGAGGCTGTTGGTGTTTAGCTACCTGTCATTGACAAGGGGACCAAGTGCGCCTCGACTCACATCCAAGTAACGGCATGCTCATGATGCCATCGGCCCAGCTGGACAAGTCGCCCGACGCCCCTTGCCGCCCCGGTCGCAAACTCTGATCGTCTCTACCGGCTACAACAAGATCTGTGCGGCCGAGGTTGAGGCGGCCATCCACCAGCTATCCGACGTCATGGTGCGCGCCGTCGTAGGCCCCACCGATCCAGAGCGGGAGACGTTGTTTGCGCGTCGTCGTGCGCCGCCTCATGACGCGGGAAAGCTAAAGGACAAGTGAAGGCGATGATCTTCAAGCGACTGCCGGCGTCGATTAGCCGTGCGTTGGACTTTTTGGAAAGCCGTTCCTATTACACGTTCTGCTCGGACCCTGCTGGTGATGCCGCCTACTCCTTCGACTGTCACGGTGATGGTGTCGCCGTCTGTGAGGAACAGTTGGCTGTTGTACTGCACCGGATATTCAGCGAGACCTGTAAACCCTTCCCAGAAGACCGCCAAAGGGGAGCAAGGTTCAAGTCTGGCTGTCGCCGCCTGGCGTCAGGTTTGGTGTGTTCTACTGTGATCTTTCATAACCTCGGCCTGTGGGGAACGGTCACTTATTAAGCGCTGCAGGCCGAACTGGAGGTTCTTCATCCATTCTATGCGCAGCCTGCTGAAGGACCGTGCTGCGAGGAACGTGTTGTCCAAGGCACCACCTAACCGATCAGCGGGCCGCCGCCCGAGATTGGCAATCACTACCAAGAGAGGCTATCCTCCGCCTTCAGAACTTTGTGGCGCTCCGATGCACCACCACCATCCAGCGTTTATGAACCTACCAATAGATGTTCGCGACTCGAAGGGTGCAGCAACTCCGGGATGGCCGGGCGGCAGCGCAGTCAAGGTGTTCTGGATCTGCGACGGGAGCAGTAAACCGTCTGTTATTGAGCCCCACACTGTGCCGTTGAAATAGGCGACGATCCGAGGGTCGTTGACGTGTGAATACCAACCTGGTCTCATTGCCGCTCCCGATCAAAATACCACCTCAAGAATACTATGCGGGCTCCCCGACGCCCCACGTGAAGACAAAGTTTTTCCGCTAAAGAAATTGCCATTAGCCCTTTTAATCATGGCTCCTGCTGACGACACGTTCCCTGGCCGGCGAGCCTTCGACCTTGTTACCCTGCCCGGTGGGCATGTCCACTCTGACATTGCCCGGCTTAATCGGTCAGCACCTAAATGCTACTCAGCGGGTCGCCGCTGGATACAGGTATGCAAGACCATCTATCACACTGATAGTGTTCACCCCTTCACCATTTTGGACGGCTCCGGGTCACGTTTCGTTGATCTCTATGAGCTTTGGACAGGGCAGAGTCGTGGAATCCTTTACGTCGAAAACTCCGCGCAACGCTCGTGTGGACGGACACGGAGCCAAGAAGAAATGCTGACTGGCCAGTTTACGCCAAGTAAGTGGCTCCTACCGCAACCGGCCCAGTTCCCGACTTTCGGTGTCGATGATGGTCGAAAAGTGAGCCATTGTGACGGCCCTTGGCGTCTAGTGGTCGTTGCAACGGACTCGGGCGTCTTCGATCCAGTCGGCCGCGGCCGATTCTTGGCCGGTCATGAGCACGGACCAATCGACGCATCGGCATCGGTTGCGACCCGCCAACTGGCGGTGAAGGCCTGCCAGTTCGCCATGGCCTGCATTTCAGCGTCGTCGGTGACGTGTGCGTAGGTGTTCAGCGTGGTTTGCACGTCGGCATGTCCCGACCGGCGGCTGACCATGTGCACCGGCGTCCCCGACAACAGCAAGGCCGTAGCATGGCTGTGCCGCAGCCAGTGAGGTGTCCATTCCGTGGGAACCCTCCCGGACAGCTGCCGGCGCAGCCTGTCGACCAAGTCATAGACGGAGTCCGGTTTCCAGGGCGCGAACCTCGGTTCATGGTCGAGGTTGACGAACACGTAGCTCGCATCGAAATCCTCACACACCATGTCCGCGCCGGCCTCACACAGCCGCCAGAGATGCTCGCCGTATAACCGGTCCAGCTCATCGGAGACATGCAACCGGCGATACCCGGACTTCGCACGAATCTGGTGGGGATGCTCGCGTGCGACCACCTCCACATACGGCGTGGCGCCGCATCCGGTGTGCCAGTCCCGATGCTGCAACCCCAGGGCCTCGGCCAGCCGGAGGCCGGTCTCGGCCATCAGCATCCACAACAACCGGTTTCGCACCGACCCGCGCCACCGGCCGGTCTCGGTGTCCCAGCTAGCGCAGGCATCGCAGATCAACGCGATCTGTCCCGGTGTCAACACCGGCGGCGGGCCGCCGCGGTCAGCTCCGCGCACCCGCACCGTGGACCGGCGCCGTCCGTCCCGGCGAGCCAGGTGCTCCAACAGCGGCTTGTACCGGCTGCCGCCGCGGCGAGCGATCCGATGCAGGTCCCGGCCCACATCCACACCGTTGAGCAGGTGGTAGTCGTAGCACGACATCACCGCCCCGAGCCGTGTCGAGATCGTGGACTCGGCGAATCGGGCCGGACGCTGTTCGATCGAGGTTACCTTTGGCTCGTCCCCGGTGCGAAGCCAGGTCACGAACGCCCCGAAATCCGCCACCTCAACGGCATCCCAGCGCAGGTCGAAGGCGTACAGGTACTGCCACTACAACGCCAAGCCCCGAGCATAGGACTTCACAGTGTTCGGTGAGGACCGCTGGGCCCTCAGGTACTCCAAGTACTCCTCGGCCGGCTCCACCACCCGATGATCGCGGCCCAGCACCGTCCAGGTATGTCCTCCCTCAGGCAAGTTGAGCCGCTGCACCCGGAACGATTCGACCAAGCCGATACCAACCGTCATGCCCCGTTACGATGCCACCCCAGATAGACCGTCCGCAGCAGACACGCCGACCAAAAAGAAAGACTCTTACCCGCCGTTACGCACGGGGCAAAAAGAACCCCAGATAAGAGCTCGGAATAACGTCGACATGCTTTTCTTCCACATGGACCAGAACCGCTATGTGGTTATCGAGCTCAAAACGGGAAAGTTCCAACCTGAGTACGCCGGTTATGCGCAGCGGGGCATAACGCCGGTTATGCGCAGCGGGGCATAACGCCGGCAAGCTTGACTTCTACGTCGCCCTCGTCGACGACATGCTCCGCCGCGAGCATCACAATGAAACGATTGGCATCCTGATTTGCGGCACCAAGAACGACCGCAGCGTCAGGTACAGCCTTGGCCGCTCCTCGTCGCCCATGGCCGTCGCGGCCTACACCTACGACAAACTCCCAGCGGCCGAGCAACAGGCCCTGCCCAACGAAGGGCATCTCGTCGCGGCCCTCGAATGGGCAGAACCTGACGAAGGAGAGCCAAAGCTCGACTAGGCGTCACCTGAGGCGAATCAAGGTTCGGCAGAAGCTGATAGACCAAGTACGAAGCCAAATTGTCCAAAGAACTTTGGACAATTGACCTCAGCCACCATCGTCGTCGATGCTGAACACCAGATAACGGCGACAAGGGCCCCATATGTCCCGCCGACGCCGGAAGTGTCAGGTTTGGGTCTCGGGGCTTCTCAAGCAGGTGTCCATGTAAAGGGTTTCGGACCCTAATCTGACAAGGCTTCCGCCTACGATCTGACGTCAGGTTGGGGTGTACTTCAAGCGAATCAGAGGTGCATTGGAATGGCATGTACCGGCGCTGCAAATACACCCCGTCAAATCTGTGTTGCACAGGCGGAGAAGGTATTGTTCTGCCCCAGTGCAATCACAACAGACGGCCAGAGTGACCCATAAAGCGGCTCTGTCCTCCTAACAGTTACTGGAGATACGAACGCAGTTCGTATAATTCCTGCCGGAGAATGCCGGGGAGGTCACTGCCAGGTTTGAGAAGCCACTGTTCGTAGGACGAGATTGCCAGGGCGAGGCTGACGTGTCCCGCGAGTCGGGGTAGCAGGGATTCGCTTCCCAAGTCGAGACGTCGTGCAACGTAGTCTTCGATCACTCCGCGCCAGGCCGCGTATCTAAGCACTGAATGGGCCTGCAGAGTCGGCGTCTCCAAAATCAGTCTCATTCGGATCCGATGCTGGGCTAGCGCTTCCTTGTCGTAGTCATTAAAAGCCACGACACATCTGTGCACGGCTTCGAAAACGGGAACGTCCGCGGGTACGCTCGCCAACTGTTCGGCAAAATCTCGAAGGCTCTGATCGAACTGGCCCCACGGGATGTCGTTTTTGGACGGGAAATACCGGAATAGCGTTCGGCGCCCGACGCCCACGCTCTCGGCGATCTGTTCCATGGTGGTCTCATCAAAGCCCTGCGCCTCAAACAACGTGAATGCTGCACGCTCGATAGAGCCATGGTCCGTTACGGACCGACGGCCCCGGGTGCGGTTGGTGAGTGCGGTCATCGTCAGAACAACTTAGCAGTATCGGCCACCATCCCTATCTTTTTGGCGCCGAGTGCCATTATTCTAATGTGATGTCTTCGGAACCTCCCGAGACAGTCCGGATAGGAGAAGAGCTGTGGAATACGTGAACCCCAATATTGAAAGCGGCAGCACCATCGAAGAGGCCGACCTTGTCATCGAAGATCTCGTCGAGGACGTGTCTATTGATGGCATGTGCGGCGTGTACTAGGCGCCCGGTCAAATGAGCCCAACCAGCACAGACACCATGCTCGATGAGGAGTGGATGCTGTCACCGGCTGTTGCGTTACGGCCGGAACCGTTCGGGGCGATGGCCTATCACTTCGGGAACCGCAAGCTCACGTTCCTTAAAAAGCCGGAGTTCGTCAGGGTGATTCGTTCCCTGGAAGGCAGCGGAACAGTCCGCGACGCGCTGGCGCAGTCAGGTGTCCCCGAAGGCCAATGGCCCGCCTATGTCGGCGCGTTGCGCAGTCTCGCTGCGACCGACATGATCCGCGCCAGCAAAGGAAAGAACAATGACTAACGTCGTCAGCACGCCTGTGGCACGCCCATCAGGAGGGTCCCTGGTGGACCAGTTCGAATTCGGGCTCGACGCCCCGATTTGCCTCACCTGGGAATTGACCTACGCCTGCAATCTGGCCTGCGTTCACTGCCTGTCGTCCTCGGGGCGGCGGGATCCGCGTGAGTTGACCACCGAGCAGTGCGAAGCCGTGATCGATGAACTGCAGCGCATGCAGGTCTTTTACGTCAACATCGGCGGCGGAGAGCCGACCGTCCGCCCGGACTTCTGGCACCTGCTCCAGTACGCAGTCGACCACCAGGTCGGTGTGAAATTCTCCACCAACGGCATCCGCATCGACAAGGAAAAAGCGGCCTTTCTAGCGTCCACACCCTATGTGGACGTCCAGATATCACTCGATGGGGCCACCGCGGAAGTCAACGACTACGTCCGCGGCCCCGGCTCCTACGCCACGGCAATCCGCGCCCTGAAAAACCTCAACGAAGCCGGTTTCAAGGATGCCAAAGTATCGGTCGTGGTTACCCGTCAAAACGTGGGCCAGCTTGATGAATTCAAACGCATCGCCGATGAACACGGTGCCACTCTGCGGCTTACCCGGCTCCGCCCCTCCGGCCGCGGCGCCGATGTTTGGGACGAACTGCACCCGCTGCCCGAACAGCAGCGCCTCATCTACGACTGGCTGATCGCCAACGGAGACAACGTCCTGACCGGAGATTCCTTTTTCCACCTGGCGCCCTTCGGCGAAAGCCTGCCGGGCCTGAATCTGTGCGGCGCCGGCCGGGTCGTTTGCCTGATTGATCCGGTGGGTGATGTCTATGCCTGCCCATTCGCTATCCACGACAACTTCCTGGCCGGCAATGTGTTGAGCGACGGAGGATTCAAGGAGGTCTGGCAGGAATCGGAGCTTTTCAAAGACCTCAGGTCTCCGCAGACGTCAGGGGCGTGCACCAAGTGCGCATTCTTCGACAGCTGCCGCGGCGGCTGCATGGCAGCTAAGTTCTTCACCGGTCTTCCGCTGGACGGCCCTGACCCTGAGTGCGTCCAGGGCTACGGCGAAACGGCCCTGGCCGGAGACCGAAGCCGGCCCCAACCCAGCCAGGACCATTCACGCAAAGCCCTCCCGAAGCGGGCACAGCCTGTCATCGTTCAGCTCAGCCTCACACGGCCGGACCCCGTAGCGCCGCCCGTGTCCGCTTGCGCCGCCAGTCCATTGGCCGGCTTCCAACCGTAGCGAGTTCTACAACAGTTTCGAAAGGCAATAATGTTCAAGAATCCCTGGGCACAGAACCCCTGGTTCGAATCCGTGGCCGAGGCACAGCGCCGGGCCAAAAAACGCCTCCCGGCATCCGTCTATGCCGCCCTGCTTGCCGGCTCGGAACGTGGACTGACGCTGGACGATAACACCGCCGCTTTCGGCGAGCTCGGCTTCGCCCCTCATGTCGTAGGCCATCCCGCAGAACGCAATCTGGCCACCAGCGTGATGGGCCAGCAAATTTCCTTCCCGGTCATGATCTCCCCTACAGGAGTCCAGGCCGTCCACCCCGACGGTGAAGTCGCTGTGGCCCGGGCAGCCGCCGCCCGCGGAACCATCGTTGGCCTGAGCTCCTTCGCCTCAAAGCCGGTAGAGGAGGTCACGGCCGCGAACGACAAGACGTTCTACCAGATGTACTGGACCGGAACCCGGGAACAGATGGTCAACCGCATGGGCCGGGCGCGCGCCGCAGGCACCAAAGGCCTGATCGTCACCACCGATTGGTCCTTCTCTATGGGACGTGACTGGGGCAGCCCCGAGATCCCCGAAAAGGTCAACCTCAAGGCCGCCATCAGACTTGCTCCCGAAGTGGCCCTCAGACCGCGCTGGCTGGCATCCTTCGCCCGCAGCCTGCCCGACCTGACCGCACCCAATCTCGTCCCTGTGGGCGAGAAGGGGCCCACCTTCTTCGGCGCGTACTACGAATGGATGCAAACCCCGCCGCCGACGTGGGAGGACATCGCATGGATCGTCACAGAGTGGGGCGGCCCCGTTATGTTGAAGGGCATCTGCCGCGTCGATGACGCTCTGCGCGCCGTCGATGCAGGTGTCACCGCCATCTCCGTGTCCAACCATGGCGGCAACAACCTGGACAGCACACCGGCCCCGATCCGTGTCCTGCCCTCGATCGCCAACGCGGTGGGCGACCAGGTCGAAATCGTTTTGGACGGCGGCATCCGCCGCGGCAGCGACGTCGTCAAGGCGCTGGCACTGGGCGCCCGCGCGGTCATGATCGGACGCGCCTACCTATGGGGACTTTCCGCCAACGGCCAGGCAGGTGTGGAAAACGTCCTGGACATCCTGCGAGGAGGCATCGACTCTGCCCTTCTTGGACTCAGCGTCCCGTCAGTGCAGGAGCTTCGACCTGAGCACCTTGTTATTCCCCCCGGTTTTGTCCGGGAGTTGGGTGTTCCTGCCACTGTCCGGTCATGACTAACAGCGGGAGCGGGCTGGGCAGGCTTACCTGGCCCGACGTTCCGCGCAGCCCGACGGTGCTGGTCCCCGTCGGCTCTACGGAACAGCACGGCCCCCACCTGCCCTTTAATACAGATACGGTGATAGCAGCCGCCGTTGCCGATGCATTGGCTCTACGGGTTCAAGGGCAGATAGTGGTTGCTCCGGCAGTGACTTATGGCTCCAGCGGCGAACACCAGTCCTTCGCAGGTACCGTGTCCATCGGATCCGAGGTTTTGCACCTGCTGATCGTTGAGCTTGTCCGCTCGCTGTCGACCTGGGCTTGTCGCATCGTCCTCGTTAACGCCCACGGCGGGAATATCCCGGCCCTGTCAAAGGCGGTGCTCCAGCTACAAGCAGAGCAGCACAGCGTCGCATGGCTGCCCTGTCTTGTCCCGGGCGCTGACCTGCACGCCGGCAGGACCGAGACGTCGCTGATGCTTCACCTCAACCCGGAAGCGGTCCGAATGGAACGTTCCGCAGCAGGCGAGTTGCGTCCCCTCGAAGAGCTGATGCCGGAGATGCTTGCCAGCGGCGTCGCCGCCGTCTCTCCCTCCGGCGTTCTGGGCGATCCAACTGGGGCGAACGCCTACGAGGGCGCCCGGATACTTGATTTGATGGTGGAGGACGCTGCACACCGAATTGCCGGGGGCACGCGTGCCCTGAACGGAATGCTTGCGTCCAATGGGCAGCAGCAGCGAGTCTGACTCCAGCCAGGGCCGCCTGAAACCCCTTCCCAAATTGCATCGCCTCGACCATTGTCATGCTGCTGGTTGCTGAAGAAAGGAATCCCCGTGTCGACTGAGCGGATGCCCACCGACCTCATTCCCCAGGACTCCGCGGATTGGGCGACGCTTGCTCGGCAATTCGTGGAAGTTCGCCGCGATAGGGAAGTTCACCGACGGGGTTACGTTGATGACGTGATGCCTGACGGGTCCGGTCTGTGGATGGCAGTAGATGGTGTCCAGGCCAGGGAGCTCATCTGGCGGGAGCAAGGCTTCACAGTGGCCCACCTGTACGGCTCTCCTGACGGCGTCCAACCTCAGCTGGAAACCGTATCGAGTTACATAGCCGAGGGCCAGGAAGAGGTCAGTATCGTGGGTGGCCGACCGTGACGGTGCGGCGATCCGATCTCCCCATTGGTTTTACCGTAAGGCTGAACCGACGGGTGAAAATCGCCGACAGGGGGAGGGAACTTGTCGGGGGATCCCCGACACGGGTTCTTTACCTTACGGAGCTTGCCAGCAAAATGGTTCAGGACAGGACGCTAGTCGTGACAGACACTCCTACTGCCTTGTTGGTGGACAGGCTATTGGAGAGCGGGATGGCCGATCCCGTGCTCGAATCGTTGCCTGGCCTTGACCTTTCGTCGGTAACGGTTGTCATACCAGCCTTCGGACGCCCCATCGCCTTGGCCAGGTTGCTGACGAGCATTGGAGAGCACCAAAAGGTTATCGTCGTCGACGACTGTTCCCCTGACCCTGCGGCAATCCGGGAAGTTGTAGAAAGACACGGCGCACGCCTGGTGCGCCTGCCGTCCAACAGTGGCCCGGCAGAGGCTCGCAATGAGGGCCTGAAGCACGTAACCACGCGATACGTGGCCTTCGCCGATTCCGACATTGTGCTCAATCCGGACACCATTCCACTCCTCCTGAAGCACTTTAATGACCGGAACGTTGCTCTGGTCGGCCCCAGGGTACTTGGCTTGGACGACGGAAACGGCATGAACTGGATCGAACGGTACGAAGAGGCACGGTCCTCCCTGGATCTGGGAATCTTCCCGGCTACAGTCCGGCCCCGGTCCCCAGTGTCGTGGCTGCCAGGGGCATTTATGCTGGCCAGAACCGATGACCTGGGCGAAGGATTCACCTCCGGAAGCCGTGTAGGAGAGGACGTCGACCTCGTTTGGCGCCTGGTTGAACAGGGATGGCGGGTCCGCTTCGAACCCGAGGCAAAAGTGTGGCACGAGCACCGGCAAACCATAGGAGAATGGCTGTCCCGAAAGACGTTCTACGGAACCTCGGCTCACGCCCTTTCTCTTCGGCACCCGGAAGCAATCGCACCAGCAGTCTTCGCACCCTGGTCTGTCGCCGTTGTCGCCGCCATCCTGTGCCAGCGCACGTGGTCGGTTCCGGCAGCAGGAGTGATTGCTGCCTTTGCTGCGCGGCAGATCTCCAAGAAACTCGGCAGAAGCTCGCATCCGGTCCGACTTGCTGCCAGTCTGACTGCGCGCGGAGCACTGGCAGCACAAACACAGACCATGGCCCTCTTTGTCCGCCACTGGTGGCCTCTGGCCATCACGGCGAGCATTTTCTCCCGTAGGTTGCGCCGCGCCCTCATTGTGGCTTGCGTCGTGGACGCGTTATGGGAGTACCGCCGCACCCGCCCCCAACTCGATCTGTTTCGGTTTGCCCTCGCGCGTCGCCTCGACGACCTGGCATACGGGACCGGCGTCTGGTCCAGCGCACTGAGAGGCCGCTCCCTCCGGTGCCTGCTGCCCGACATCCGAAAAAACCCCAACTGACCTCTAGCCAAGCTTGGGCACATCCAGTCAGGGCGCCCTGCAAGCTGCCATAGAAACGAACAGCACCACATGGATGCGCCAAGGAGATGACATGCACACAGAAAAGAGCACCACATGAGATACGACGTCATCGTGGTCGGAGCTGGAGCCGCAGGAGCTCCCTTGGCGGCCCGATTAACTGAAGACCCGAAACGAACCGTGCTGCTGCTCGAAGCAGGTCCAGTGCCGGCCAGCACGGAGGACTTCCCGCCGGAGCTGCTCAACGCCGGGACCGTGCAAGGAGCCATGCCTGATCATCCCCATAACTGGTCATTCATGGGTTACCTGACGCCGGACCTGCCCTACTCCATCACCCGGGGCCGCATCCTGGGCGGATCAACCGCGATCAGCGGAACCTACTTCATCCGAGCGCCGAAACAAGACTTTGACCGCTGGTCCTCCGGAGGAAATGAGGAATGGGGATGGGACAAAGTCCTGCCCTTTTACAAAAAACTGGAGAATGACCTTCAATACGGTGAGAGCGATATGCACGGAGGCTCTGGTCCAATGACCGTATCCCGCCCGCTGCAAGACCACCCCGTGACGAAAGCCTTTGGACGGGCCGTCAAAGAACTGGGCTTCCCGGCGGAACGGGACAAGAACAGCGAAGATGGACCCGGTTACGGACCTATGCCCTCAAACAGCGTCAGTGGGCTGCGGATCAACACCGGTATGGCTTACATCACCCCCGTACGCGACCGCCAGAACCTGACAGTGGAGGGAAACTCGTACGTGCGCCGAGTGCTGTTCAAGGGTAGCCAAGCGATAGGCGTAGAAGTCCTCCGCGCCGGGGCGATCACCACCCTCGAAGCAAACGAAGTCGTTCTCTCTGCCGGCGCCGTGAAGACGCCCCACATCCTACTTCTGTCCGGGCTAGGCCCCGAAAACGAACTGAATAGATTCCACATACCGGTGATCAAAAACCTGCCTGGCGTCGGCAAAAACTTCAGCGACCACCCTAACCTCGCCATTACCTGGAGATCCAAGGTTCCGTTAGTCGACTACCGCACGGCACAATCAATGGCCGGTGTCCTCAATTTCACCGCCAGAGGTTCAACCTGTCCGGGCGATCTGGAAATACTCCCCCTTCTCAAACCCATAGACTACCTCCTGACAGGAAGCCAGCCACATGCAGCGCATGGATCCCAAAAGCCTACCCAAGTCCTTCACCCAGGAGACCTTGCCTTCCTCGTATCACTTCAATCAACGACATCACGCGGTCAAATAACCCTGAAATCAGCAGACCCTGAAGTGCAGCCTCGAATCGACTTCGACTACCTCTCCGCAGAAACTGACCTCAGACGGATGCGCGAGGCCGTCCGAACCGCCGTCTGCCTGCTGCGGTCCAAGGCCTTCAGCCCGATTTTCCAGGACCTGACGGAGCTAACGGAGCCGATCCTTCAGAGCGACACCCTACTCAATAGTTGGATGCGCTCCCGTCTGGGGACAGCCATCCATCTTTGCGGCAGCGCGAAGTTTGGATCCCCCAACAACCCCGACTCCGTCGTGGACCAATACGGCCGCGTTCACGGCGTGACGGCGCTCCGCGTGGCCGACACATCCATTCTCCCGACGGCACCCACCCGCGGCCCCGCCGCCACCGCAGTACTTATCGGTGAACGCATGGCAGAATTCATCCGGGGTTGAGACGAGGCAGGAGTCAACATCAGCTCGTCAGCACATGAGCCGCATCACCGGACGATGGGGAGATGGAGGCATAGGCGTCTCAATGGCAGGTAGTTTGCGCCCATGGACGCCCAGCGGGGGCTCGGAACGGTCAAGAGTGTACGGACCATGTGACATATTTCGTTCGCCGGGAGCAGGCGCCCCGCGCCGACGCCCCTGGCAGGCTAGCGATCCTCAGCCCCGGAAGTAGTTGTTACTGCGTGAGATGTTGGTGGTGGAGCAGGAGCTCGTGTCTGTAGTGAAGACCAATCCGATGAGATGCATCTAATCCGGCGAGGTCAAATGCATTTTCGACGCAGGTGCCTCGATCGGGAGGTTGATCGGAGCTTCGTGTGAGCCAGCCGGTGGATTCCGAAACCGGAAATCCACGCCCCGTTCGCGGAGTCGGTCTGCGAGTTCCGCGATGGAGTACTGGGCCTAAGTTGACGGAACGAGATGTCTCCATGGCTGAGGCTTTGGCATGGATGTGAACCCACTTCTCGTACTTTCATCGGGACTCGGCAAGGAGAACCCATTTCCTAGCCTCACGGACCGGATCCCGGAATTGCGCGAGCGCGCAGTGAGCTTTCAGGACCCGTCAACGAAGGCGTGGACACGGTTCGAGCGGTGGATGACAACCATCGTGAACTTGGCAACCGGGCAGGTCCTTGGCGTGGTCGACGGCCGTGACCACAAGGGCGTCGGGGACTGGCTGTTCGCCCGACCGCTGGAATGGCGCTTGGCCGTGCAGGTCGTGGCATTCGACCCTTCCGCGGCGTTCAGGATATGGCTTCCACGGACGGCAGTCGCGGTTGATCATTTCCACCTGATCTCGCTTGCCAACCAGGCCATGACCGAGACCCGGCAGAACCTCTCTCAACAGGTCAAGGGCCGGCGCGGCCGGGCCGTCGACAAGGCCTGGGCGCACCGCATGCTCCTGCTGCGCGGCGGCGGCACACTTAGCTGCCGGGCCGCCGTCCGACTCAAGGAAGTGTTCGCCGTGGACGATCCAACGGGCATCCTCTAGCCCGTTTGGAAGGTCATTGAACAGCTCCGGGCCCTGTTGCGGACCGGCTCCCTGGAAGACGCTGCGGCGGACAAGAAGGTACTCGAGGAGCTGGTCAAGGCAGCCGCACGGCCGGAAACGAACAGGCTCTACCGCACCGTTTGCAGATGGTGGAAAGAGATCGACGTGCTGATCATCGCCGGTGCCACGACGGGCAAGGTCGAGGCCATCAACATGGCGATCAAGAACATCAAGCGAGCCGCCCGCCGGTACCGCAACGCCGCCAGTTACAAATCGGTTATTCTCTGAGAAGTGCCCGTCAGGACGGCGGCATGACGCTCATTCCAGGGATCCATTTCCCCACGAACCGTGAAGAGATTCCCTAGCGAGTCAAGCCTTTTTTGGCTCTGGACGACAGGCAGGGTTGAGTGCACCGTCACCTGTGTTCTGCAGGTGACGGTCGGGTGCTATCCATCCGGGAAGGACGATCGGCGGGGGGCTGTTGACGCCCGGGCTGGTGGTGGCCCGGGAGAGCGCCTGTGGTCTCAGACCGCTTGCCGAACGGTATCGATGGTGATGCTGGCTACCTTGTCAGGCGTGCCCGTTTCGCTTCGATCGTGTGGGACCGGGACTGGGTGCGCTGTTTGGGAGTGACGTTGTAGCGGGAGGCGATGAGCTCCTTCGCGGCCCGTTTGGTGACCGGCTGCCCCTCGAGGTCACGCAGCTCATACATTTGCCCAGTGGTCAGGGTTTTCCAGGTCCTTTCGGCCAGTTTCCTGGCGACGGCGATGGTGGCCTGGGTGTGGCAGTGGCCGTGTTCGGTCATGGGCCGGTGGTAGAACGCAGCCAGCTGAGGGTCCATGGTCCGGGCGACGCTGCCGGCTTGGTAGAAGGCCAGACGCAGAGGCGCCGGTTCTTCTTTACTGATGGCCCTGCGGGGCTGGTTCATCGTTCCGGAGGACCAGTTCGAGGGGGTAATGCCGGCATAGTTGGCTGACCACCCCGGCCCCTCCCAAGGCCACCGTAAACGACGACCACCCACCTCAACAGGGGGTGCCTAAGGGATACAAGCCGGTAATCCGCGCGCTCGGCTGGGCTCGTCCGGGAGCCACGGGCCCTCATCGAAGGCCCCGGCGCGTTGCGGCGACCGCGTCGTCGATGTCTTCCCGCGACGCGGCGGGGAAACATCCAACCCGCTCTTCCGAGCGCGGTGAAATCACTTCAAAGGATCGGTCGGACTTTGCGGCGCGCCAGCCACGTCAATGAAGAAGGAGTCGTGCTCAACCGTCTGCATCAGTAGCCCTTCTTGACGGTGTTGCCGGCGTCCACCGGCAGCGCGACCCCGGTGATGAACTTGGCGTTATCGGAAGACAACCATACGACCGCATCTGACACGTCGTTCGATTCGATCCAGGGCAGGTCCGGGAGGGCGTTGAGAGAGGCGAACGCACCGCGAACGTCGTCGACGCCGGGGTTCTCGATGTGCGGCGCGAACATGTCGAACAGCGCCTGGTTCATGATCATGGGCGTGTTGACGTTGGTGGGACACACGGCGTTGACGCGGATGTTGTGCGGGCCGAGATCCTGCGCGAGGCCCTTCATGAGCCCGATCACGCCGTGTTTCGACGCCGAGTAGGCAGCGGTGTTTTGGTACGCAATGATCCCAGCCGTCGAGCTTGTCATGATGATGGATCCGCCTCGACCCCGCTCAATCATGGACGGCATCGTCGCCCGGGTGGTGTTGAAAACACCAGTGAGGTTGATGTCAATCACCTCGCGCCAGTTCTCCTCCGTCACCTCCCAGGAGACCGCTCCGGACCCGATTCCGGCGTTGGCGATGACGATGTCGATGTGGCCGAACGTGTCAAGGCCCTCATCGACGACCTTCTGCACCTGGGCGAGCTCGCGCACGTCACCGACTCTGGCCACGATCCGGCGGCCGAGGCCCTCGACGAGCCGCACCGTCTCGTCGAGGTCGGCCCGGGTCGCCAGATCGTACTTGACCGTCGCGACGTCCTGGGAGCAGATGTCGAGAGCGATGATGTCAGCCCCCTCCTGCGCCAGACGGATGGCGTGCGAGCGGCCCTGGCTGCGAGCAGCCCCCGTAACGAAGGCCACCTTGTTTTCGAGCAATCCCATGTCTCTCCTTTGAGTTTCTTCTCATGATCCGCGTCACGCCCGGCGCCGCTGATTACGTTCGCACGCTCGCCGAACGGGTTCAATCGTTCGTATTCTGGAATCGTAGTCAGAAATGGTGCAAAGTGCAACGAAGTGGCGATGGCATCGCTGTCAATAGCCCTTTCGGCCGCAGTGGATCAAATTCAAATGACGCGCCAGAATCATGAAGGAATGCAAATCTACTTCCGGCCTGCGGAAACACCGGATTCTCCCAGAATCGGGAGAATCAAGGGCTGAACCACACTTCAGATCACACCCTGAAACACCGATAACAGTGATTCCGTCAAGTAGCGTCTCCGGCAGCTGAGTCGGAAAAACTTCAAATCGGGAGGGCGGATGCGGTGGCCCACGGCGGTGCCGGCCCGCCGGGGCTTTGCTCTGGCACCGGGGGTCAAATCGGTGACATGATCTGTCTTAAGCTGCGAATCGTGACGGGATGTGCGCTCGCGGTCAATGGGCGAAGAACGGCTGTGGCCAATTGTCCAAAGCGCCTTGGACAATTCGAGTCTGGCTTGTTGGGTCGGGTCTGTCAGTTCGCTAGAGGAGCTCCCGAATTAGTGCCGTGGCCGCGTCCATGCCGCACAGCTTGTTCAAGGTATCTAGGATGTCCTCTGGGGAGGACGCTGTACCGTTCCGCCCTGACCGGGTGGACATGGCCATGACGGCATGGAGACCCAGATCTGGCCTCATGGAGACCGTGTCAAAGGCAAAGTCCTTCGCACTCACTACCTGGATGCCAGCAGGGATTTTTTCTTCAGGGAAGTCGCGGTAATTTTCGGTTACGATGCTGCCAGCACCGCCCACAACTGCTGCAGCCAACACATGTTCGTCGTCGGGATCAGGCAACCGTAGGCCCCCTCGAGCCCTTCCCAATTCGTGACGATCGCGTCTCCGAGCTGGAACGCATCCGGTCGACCAGGTGCAAGGCCTTTTCCCTCGCTTCTTCCACGCTGTCCCCTCGCTCGACACGCTTAATCTCTTCGTTTGCCTCGGCCTCCATGAGGATGGACTCGCTAAAGATGAAGCGGTAAGCCCCCTCGAATGCCAGAGATAACAGAAAATCGCGTTGCGTACTGGGCCAGAGGACACAGCTGTCAAGGAGGGCGGTGAACATGACTCCTATGGTGTCATTCCTTGTGCTGTCGGCGGCGCTCCGCCGCCACAGCACGGGCCTTCTTCATCCTGTTGATCGCTGCTTCGGGGTTTACATCGTCAATAGCTCCCAAGGAATCCAAGGCTTCGTATTGCTCCGCCTTTCGGACTTCCTTGAAAGCTAGGACGTCTTCAAGCTTGATGCGCCGGTGAGTACCAGGCTTTTCGAAGGGGATCTTTCCGCTATCGAGGAGGCGAACGAGCGTCGGGCGCGTAACGCCCAACAGCTCTGCCGCCTGCTGAGTGGTCAAAGTCATGGAACTGGGTGTGATGGTAATGGCCAGGCCCTTACGCATTGCTTCCACGGTTTTAACGAGCACTTCATAGATTTCGTGGGGGATCTCAACCTGGTCGCCGGCTTCAGCACCGGAAAGAAAGAACTGAGGAGAAGGTTGCGAGCCGTTCTTCTCGGCATGGGCCTCCATGAAGTTGTAGRTCTTTCCAGAGTGAGGCGCCTCTGGTGCGAGGAAGGTTTCCTTGGTCGCTGTACTCGTAGCCATGGTTTGCTCGCTTATCCGTTTTCTGCGAAATTATCGTTTTGTTCGTTTTCACTGATAGTAGTCCCTAAAGCGGAGGGAAGCTAGTCGTCGGGCCAACGAGCCCGGCTTCGAAAACAGGGATGAAACCCGTCTCCTCCTCTACATCTAATCGTCATGTTCTGACGCCGGTAGTGGACGTTCCGTAAGCTGTGACAGCAGCAGTGACTTGGCAGGGGAGGGACCCCCTACAAGTTGGCTTGGCGCAGATACTGGTAGACCGTCTCCCTGCTGATCCCGTAATCGCGGGCAAGGACGACCTTTGAAATGCCGCTGCCGGCCCGCTGGACCAGCTCGGCCGCGAGCTCCGGAGTCAGGATCTTCTTCCGTCCTTTGTAGACGCCGCGCTGCTTGGCCAGGGCGATCCCTTCCTTCTGGCGTTCCCTGATGAGGGAACGTTCGAACTCGGCGAAGGCTCCCATGACGGAGAGCATTAGGTTGGCCATGGGGGAGTCCTCGCCGGTGAAAACCAGACTCTCCTTGACGAACTCCACCCGGACGCCTTTGCGGGTGAGTCCTTGGACGAGGGCACGAAGGTCATCGAGGTTGCGCGCGAGCCGGTCCATGCTGTGCACCACCACGGTGTCGCCGTCGCGGGCGAATAGCAACAACTCGGTCAGTTCCGGCCTGGACGTGTCCCGGCCGGATGCCTTGTCCGTGAACACGCGGTCCAGCACTTGGCCTTCGAGCTGGCGCTTCTCGTTCTGGTCCAGCGTGCTCACGCGTACATACCCGATCCGCTGTCCGGCCACCGATTGCCTCCAACCCTGAACCCGTCAGGTTGAGTTCTAGGCTCGTCTTAGAAAGAAGTCAAGACTAGCCACGAAATTTGTCAGGTTGGAGTGTGCCCTAATCGGACGACGAGTTCTTCCCATGCGCCCACGTGCTCCGGATTATCCGGGTCCGACTACCTGGCAGTTCGGTGCGAACGGTCGGCTCGCCGGTTGTTTTATCGAGTGATGACGGGGAGGATGAGCCGGCTGGGGTGTTCGGGTCCGTGCATGATGCGGTTGGTCGCGACGACCGCCTCGTCGATCGACTCCTGGGCGATGAAACCTCCGGTGTTCGTGTTTTGGTCGTAGCGAGGGAAGTTGCTGCTGGAGATGTCGAGCCGTATGCGATGTCCGGGTAGGAACACGTTGGAGGTCACAGCCATCGGTACGGTAACCTCGTACACTTCACCAGGGGTCAGGGGTGCGGGGTTCGATAGGTCGTTACGGTAGCGCAGGCGCAGGACGCCGTCGCAGAGGTTGATCGCCCGGCCGTCCGGGAAGACGTCGACGAGCTTTGCGGTGATGTCGGTGTCCACGGCGTTGGAAGAGACGAAGACCTTGAGCTCAACGTGCCCTGTAACCTCAATGGGCTGGTCGAGGACGGGTCCCGTGTAGCAGAGGACATCGGGGCGGCCGTCTACCACCTTCTGATCGACTGGCCCGACCACTCCGGGAACGGACGGTAGAAGGGCGCCGCCGGCGGTGGGCACCGGATCGCGGGGGTCGTACCGGAACTCGTCGTGGGCCTTCGTCGAGGACGGCCCGGGCTGGAGTGTGCCATCACCGTGCCGGGTGTTGGACGACCCGCCGCTGTGCAGGTGGTAGTCGGTGTAGGACGTGTCGGGTAGGGGCCAGTCCTGCTCGTCCCGCCACTGGTCAATGCCCATGACGAAGATCCGTACCCTGGGGGCGGGGGAGTCGGGTGTCAGGCCACGTAGCGTCTGGTCGAAGAAGGCGATGTGCGCCTCTGTGGCATCCCCGGCGCCAAGGATCCCGAAGTGCCGATCTGCAAATTGCCCGGTCATGTTCCCGTGTTCCCATGGGCCAATTATCAGGCGGGAGTCCTCGCGTGCCGTCTCGGACGCCCCCTGGGTGCGGACCCGGATGAAGTCGGCGACCGTCCCGTTTATCTTGAGGTCGTACCAGCCGCCGGTGGCCAGCACCGGAACCTCCACTGAATTGACCATGGGGGACCAGTCCTGATCTGCCCAGTACCTGTCGAAGTCGGGGTGGCCCAACCAATCGTCGAACCACCGTCCCTTTCCGATCACGGGCAAATCGGCGACGGGCGTGGCATCGTTGAGCGAAAGCGGGTTCAGGAGTGAGCCGCCGAGCCGCATCAACGCGCTAGGGTCAGTCGTCTTGCCGCCTGCCAGGTCCCGCTGTTCCTCGGCGGCATACATGATGGCATTCCACCAGGTGACAAGGCTCAAAGACAGGGCCCCACCCTTTGAGTACCAGAGCTCTGAGTGCCAGTCCGAGGCTGCTGTCGTCGGAGCGATGGCCTTCAGGCCGGGCGTCTCCTTGATCGCCAGGGCCCACTGGGTCATCCCCATGTACGAGGCCCCGTACATACCGACCATACCGTTTGACCAGTCCTGCCTGGTGATCCACGCTACCGTGTCCTGACCATCAGCAATTTCGTTAATCTTAGGCTCGAACTCACCCTCAGAACCGTAGGTGCCGCGCGCGTCCTGAATGACCACCGCGAACCCGGCGTTCACAAGTGCCATCAGGGCGGGCATTGACGTTCCCGGCCCGCCGTAAATAAAAGGCGTGCGCTTGTTGTACGGCGTCCGCATGAGCAGCGTCGGCGCCGTTCCCTCGAACGGGCGCCAGATGTCAGCAACCAGTGTCACTCCGTCCCGCATTGCCATGGTGACGTTGGGCTCATATAAATTCTTCATAAGTCTCTCCTTTGAGAACTCGAACGGTTAGGGGCCGGCTGGTGTTAGCGCCGCGTCTTTTCGGGTGGAACTAAGTGCTGCGGAATGCTGACGAACAAAGCGCCAGGCCGGATCCATCCGAAAATCGGACACACCTCAAACAGCGCCATCGCGATTCGAGTGTGCACTGATCCAATCAATCCATCGGAGATGCCGCGTCAGGCAGCAGGCCGGCGCTGGTCCTGGCAACTCGCGGATGGCGTCAGTTCAAGAGGCCACCGCGCCTTACGTGTTGAAGACGCGGTGCAGTTGAACCATGTAGTCCTCACCTCTCACGGAGGTAGGGTCGTTCAAAATTTCACGGTTCACCTGGATCATCAGGTCGCGTCGAAGGATAGACCGCGATTTGTCGGCTGCTGCAAGGGCCTCCGCGACCTTCTCCTTGGTGAAGTCCGTGCAGTAGACAGGTGTGCCTGGCTGCTGGCGCCACGATTGCTCGAGTTGGCCCGCGTCGAGGGCATCGAACCCTGTCTCCTCGACCAGCGACATGGTCAAGGCACGCTGAGCGTCGCTGTCGCCGGCGACGGGAATTGCAAGACGGTCTGGGTGACCCACCGGCGTTGCTTTGGAGTCGAACGAGCCAGTGTTGATGGCATTCCATGCCTTGTTCACCTTGCGGCCAAACTGCTCGCTGACCCAGAGACTCTGCACCTGCCCCTCGTCGACCGCGGCGATGTTTCCGTCGCGATGGGGGTAGTAGTTCGAGGTGTCGATGACCACTGCATCGTCGGGAAGCTGTTCGATCAGCGGCCTGAGGTCAGGTATCCGCGCAAAGGGGACCGAGGTGATGAGGACGTCAACTCCGTCGACGACCTCGCTCGCTGTGACCGCCGTTGCGCCGCTGTTCAGCGCGTTGGCCGGCACCGTTTCGGGGCCACGGGAGTTGGCGACCTTGACCTGGTGACCCGCCGCGGCGAGACGGTGGGCCAGCGTCGTGCCGATGTTGCCGGCACCGAGAATTCCTATACGCACTTTTTTCTCCTTGCTAGTGATCACTCTGATGAGAGATACCGATTACGACGCGGATCGACGCCGCAAAATTATTTTGTGAAGAGCCAAAATCATCCGGAAGGTGAACTCGTCGCGCCACAGAAGATATGAGCGCCACTACCGCGCTGGCCAGCAGCCCACCCTCGTCACAGGGGTCTCCGTGTTCACGAATGCGCCGATCTCCTCCAACCCTTCCTGCCCTTCAGGCAGGAACGACGAAAACAGCGTCCAGAAGTGCGCCAATGCCGTCGCACTCGCGGTGTTCGACGTCCAGGTCGCGGCTGTCGATGCGGATCGGGTAGACCGCACCCAGTTGCTGATTGCATGCTTGTCAGCCAACCGCTGCATGTAGTAGTTCCGACCCTGCCTCGATGTGGGGTCTAGCGTTGACATTGATGACGTCCAGCGTCATGGTCCGACTCCTTGTGGTTCTGTACCTTCTATCGGCCCCCGGTCCTGGAAAAAGTGCACTCGCGATCGCTGTACACGAAAGACGACGTCTTGATCCATGAGCTTTTTTATTTGGTTGTGCTTCGTTGTTGAGTTCCGGTGTGTCTGACTTGATTCCAGGGGCGCTATAGAAAATCGTGGAATCGCATCCACGGAGTTACGGTATCGTATCCAGAAGCGGAAATCGAGCTATCTGAATTGTGGGCTCGACCGACGCCTGCCGCCTCCCCGCCTGGTAATCATGGATTCACTGGAAGGCAAGATCCTCTCGGCCGAGGCGGCACCAGAGCTTGGCCTGGTTGATGCGGCACTCCTGGAACGCGGCTTCATGGCCGCGTCGCTGGGTTTCGCCGCACGCGTTCTCGCTACCCGTTCAAGGAGAAAAAATGAATCGCAGTACTGATGTTGTCATCGTCGGGGCCGCTCGAACACCACAGGGCAGGCTGATGGGCCAGCTCGCTGCATTGTCCGCTGTTGAACTCGGCGGCGCCGCGATCGCAGGGGCGCTGGACAAGGCGAAGATCCGTCCTGACGCCGTTGACGCGGTCATCATGGGACATGTCCTTCAGGCGGGAGCCGGACAGAACCCTGCCCGGCAGGCTGCCGTGGCAGGAGGCATCCCGATGAGCGCTCACGCGGTAACCGTCAACAAGGTCTGCCTCTCCGGGCTGAGCGCCATCATCGATGCTAGCCGGATGCTGCGGCTGGGAGAAGTTAAAGTGGTAGTCGCCGGCGGCCAGGAGTCCATGAGTAACGCCCCGCACCTGCTGCGGGGTTCCCGCGTCGGGCACCTTTACGGTGACGCCGCGCTGATCGACTCCGCGGCCCATGACGGCCTCACGGATGCCTTCGACCACGAGGCAATGGGACTGGCGACAGACCGGGTCAATGATGCCTTGAGTATCCTTCGTGCCGATCAGGACCAAACCGCCGCCGACTCCCACCGCCGGGCCGCGGACGCCCAGGCCGCCGGGCTTTTTGACGCCGAGATCGTCCCGGTCAAGGTGTCCCGGCGTGGCGGGGAGGCGGAACTCGTAGGAAGCGACGAGGGCGTGCGCGCCAACAGCACACCTGAATCGCTCGCCGGTCTGCGGCCGGCCTTCTCCCCAACCGGCACGGTTACCGCCGGCAACGCCTCCCCGTTGAACGACGGTGCCGCCGCTGTCGTCCTGACTACCCGCAGCTATGCAGAGAGCCATAGCCTCAGGATCCTTGCGACCGTGGGTGCCCCGGGGCAGTGCGCAGGCCCGGACACCTCTCTGCCAGACAAACCGGCCCGCGCCATCAACAAAGCCCTTGAGACAGCAGGCTGGGCGGTGGAGGACCTGGACTTCGTGGAGATCAACGAGGCTTTTGCCTCCGTGGCCCTGCACTCGGCCGAGCAGCTGGGTCTCACCATGGACAAAGTCAACGTCAACGGTGGAGCGATCGCCCTCGGCCATCCCATCGGCGCATCCGGTGCCCGGGTTGTCGTCTCCGCCGTGCACGAGCTCCTGCGCCGCGGCGCTGGTAAAACAGCCGTGGCACTTTGCGGCGGCGGAGGCCAGGGCGAAGCGCTGCTGCTATCTCGCTGACCTAAGTAGTCCGAGTGCGGACAGCCTGAAAGCGAAGGACATTCCCGCTAATGAGATAGCCCGATAAGAAGCTCTCGATTTTCATTTCTGGGTACGATACCATCGAGTTGGTGGATGCGATTCCATTAATGTCTTGATGGTGCGGCTGGTCGCGTGGTGAGTGACGTGTGGTTGGCGGCCCGGCGTGGGGCGAGCGAAGGGTGGGTGGATGGTGTGGATGATTTCGGATGGTGAGAGGGTTGAGTTCGAGGACACAGGAGCCACGGCCGTCCAGGCGGTGCCGCATATCGCCGAGTCGGCCAGGGAGTTCTACGTTTTTCAGCAGACTCCGTCGATCATCGACTTCCGGGGCAACGGGGCCACCGACGTGGAGTGGTGGACGAGTTTGACCGAGGGCTGGCAGGCCGACCGCCAGATGAACTTCGACATTGTGCTGGAGGGCAAGAGTCTTGATCGCGTCCTGGTCAAGGATCAGTGGAAGCAGGTGTGCGATCGCCCGGATACGCAGTCCATGTCACTGGTAACCGCTGGGAAGGTGGTGGAAGTTTTCGACTACCAGCAGATGCAGCGGATTCGCCGTCGGATCGCAGACATTGTGGTCGATGAGAAGATCGCAGCTGGTCTTATGCCGTACTACGGTCGGTTCTGCAAGAGGCCGTGCTTCAGTGACGATTACCTGCAGGCGTTCAACAGGCTGAAGGAGACGCTGATCGACACCGACGGTCAGGACCCGACAGAATCTCAGAGCACGCCGTCCATGTCGGCGGTTCCGATTATGAGGCGGACTGGCCGGTACGACGTGATCGGGCGTGACGGGGTCACGGTGGACGACAAGTGGGGTGGCGGTGGGCGGGTCGCTTCATGGCCTCTACACCAACGCCTTTCCGAACATGTTCGTCATCGGCAGCCGCCAATCCGCCACGTCTGCAATATTCCGTACCGAATGCACATCCAGGCCCCTCATAAGGTCGAGCCGGCATGGGGCGAACTTCAGAAGTCGCTCCGTGGTGGGTACCGACACGATTCCCACCTTCGAAGCAGAACTCGCCAAGCATGGCTAGTCGTTCCGCAGGCCTTCCGTCATCGATCAGATCTCTTAACTCGATCACGATAGCTCGAACCATACATCTCTACGAGAGGAAGGCGCCCATGGCGTCGACAACTGACGACTGGTCAACAGACATAGCGGAAGTGCGAGACGACGACGTTCTCATTCGCGGTCACCTGCTGACCTCAATGATCGGCAAACGCAGCTTTGGTGAACTCGCATATCTCCTGATCAGCGGTCGATTACCAACCGAAGGTCAGGCCCACGTCCTTGAGGCCATCATGGTCTCGGTCATGGAACATGGCATCTC
>NZ_JBFRHB010000041.1:0-31040 GCF_052115645.1 Arthrobacter sp. 2MCAF14
AACTTCAACCGATTCTCATCATTCAAAACCGGCGTCGACCACTTGTCCACACGAACATCCACCGCCTCCGAAGGCACGTTCAACATCTCTTCCGTCCTTGCTGACAAGACTCCACCTCGACTTAGCTCAATCATGCGCGGCGCCCGAAAAAACCAGACAACCACCCGCCCAACAAACTTATGAATACGATACCATGAGGGTGGATGCGATACCACGATCTTCTACAACTACCTCAGTTCGGCTCGCTCCCTACGGGGGATCCTCTCCTCGGGGCACGGGCTTTAATGCCAGGTCAAGCCTGTTGGACCTTGACCGCGTCGGCAGAGGCATCAGTATTTACCGGGCATCAAATCTTAGAGAGAGAAAATAGTGACACGTATTGGCATCGTGGCCGAGTTGGGTCACGAGACGAGGGTGGCGGCGACGCCTGTCACCGTGAAGCAGTTGCTGGCCCTGGGCTACGAGGTTGTGGTCGAGAAGGGTGCCGGAGAGTCTGCGTCTTTCCGTGATGAAGCGTACGAAGAGGCTGGGGCCTTGATCGTTGGTGCGGATGAGGCGTGGGGTGCCAATGTCGTCCTGCGCGTGAACCCGCCCACTGAGGATGAGATCGGCCGTCTTACCGAGGGCGCGACACTGATCGGAACACTGAGTCCGGGCCTGCGGCCGGAGTTGGTGGAGGCCCTGGCGGAGCGGCCGATCACGGCCCTGGCATTGGATGCCGTGCCGCGGATTTCCCGTGCGCAATCAATGGACGTGCTGAGCTCCATGGCGAACATTGCCGGGTACCGGGCCGTGATTGAAGCCGCCCACGAATTCGGCCGGTTTTTCACCGGCCAGGTCACCGCGGCGGGCAAGGTCCCGCCGGCGAAGGTGCTGGTTGCCGGGGCCGGTGTTGCCGGCCTCGCCGCGATCGGGGCGGCGTCCAGTCTGGGCGCGATCGTGCGCGCGACGGATCCCCGGCCGGAGGTCGGCGATCAGGTGAAGTCGATCGGCGGGACCTACCTCAAGGTCGAGGTGGAGGAAGTCATGGAATCCTCCGATGGGTATGCGAAGGCCACGTCCGAGGCGTATAACGCCCGTGCGGCGGAGATCTACACGGAACAGGCAGCGGAGGTGGACATCATTATCACCACGGCCCTGATCCCGGGGCGTCCGGCACCGAAGCTGCTCACCGCCTGGGACGTTGCCGGCATGAAGTCCGGCAGTGTGATCGTGGACATGGCCGCCGGCCAGGGCGGGAACGTGGAAGGCTCTGTCGCAGGGCAACGTGTGGTCACGGACAACGGGGTGGTGATCCTGGGCTACACTGATCTTCCGGCCCGGCTGCCGGCCCAGGCGTCCCAGTTGTACGGGACGAACCTGCTGAACCTGCTCAAGCTCCTCACCCCGGGCAAAGACGGGGTGTTGCGGATCGACTTCGACGACGTCGTCCAGCGCTCCGTGACCGTGGTGCGTGAGGGGGAGAAGACCTGGCCCCCGCCTCCTGTTCAAGTCTCCGCCGCCCCTGCCGCGACGACCGACGCCGCCACCGCTGCCGGGACTACGGCCCCGACCAAGAAGCGCGGTCTGGGCACGGCGGGCAAGGCAGGTCTGTTCGCGGCGGGCATCGCTGCGCTGTTCCTGGTGAATGCGGTGGCCCCGGCGCCGCTGCCGCAGCACTTCACGGTGCTGATGCTCGCCGTCGTGGTCGGCTTCTACGTCATCGGCAAAGTCCATCACGCCCTGCACACCCCGCTGATGTCGGTGACGAACGCGATCTCCGGGATCATCGTCGTCGGCGCGCTGCTGCAGGTCACCACCGACAACCTTGTCATGCAGGTCCTGGCCGCCATCGCGGTCCTGCTGGCCAGCATCAATATCTTCGGCGGCTTCGCCGTCACCCGGCGCATGCTCGCCATGTTCACGACCGGGAAGGGCCGTTCATGAGCGCCGTCACCGAAGCAGCAGCAACACTTACCA
This sequence comes from Arthrobacter sp. 2MCAF14, assembly GCF_052115645.1. Taxonomy (NCBI): domain Bacteria; kingdom Bacillati; phylum Actinomycetota; class Actinomycetes; order Micrococcales; family Micrococcaceae; genus Arthrobacter; species Arthrobacter sp. 2MCAF14. Next base: position 1,960 of record NZ_JBFRHB010000041.1, read on the forward strand.
GGAGCCTTACCGTGTCTGACACCGCCTCCGGTCCGTTGACGGCCGAGACCATCGCAGGGGCGGCCTACATCGTCGCGGCCCTGCTGTTCATCCTCAGCCTCGCCGGGCTGAGCAAGCACGAGAAAGCCCGCGCCGGAGTCATCTACGGCATCACGGGCATGGTTATTGCCCTGGCGGCGACCGTCTGGCTGACCCTCCAGAACGCCTGGGGCACCGGACACGCACTGACCGGCCTGGCCCTGCTCCTCGCCGCGGTCATCATCGGCGGAGCCATCGGGCTCTGGCGCGCCCGGGTCGTGGAAATGACCGGCATGCCCGAACTCATCGCCCTGCTGCACAGTTTCGTGGGTCTCGCCGCGGTGCTGGTGGGCTGGAACGGACACCTCGAAGCCCCTTGGCTGTCCGCGGAACTGATGGCTGTCCATCACGCTGAGGTGTTCATTGGCGTGTTCATCGGCGCGGTGACGTTCACAGGCTCTATTGTTGCGTTCCTGAAACTCTCGGCGAGGATGAAGTCCTCGCCCCTGATGCTGCCGGGCAAGAACGCGATCAACCTCGGCGCCCTCGCCGCGTTCATCGCCCTGACCGTCTGGTACGTCAACGACTCTGAATTGTGGCTGCTGATCGTGGTCACCGTCCTGGCGCTGGGGCTGGGCTGGCACCTGGTGGGCTCCATCGGCGGCGGCGACATGCCCGTCGTCGTGTCCATGCTCAACAGCTACTCCGGCTGGGCCGCGGCAGCGGCCGGGTTCCTGCTGAACAACGACCTGCTGATCATCACCGGCGCCCTGGTCGGCTCCTCGGGCGCGTACCTGTCTTACATCATGTGCAAGGCCATGAACCGGTCCTTCATCTCCGTCATCGCCGGCGGCTTCGGCATCACCGCACCCAACAAAACCGACACGGACTACGGCGAGCACCGCGAAACCACCGCCCAAGCAACAGCAGAAATGCTCACCAACGCCTCGTCCGTCGTCATCACCCCCGGCTACGGCATGGCCGTCGCCCAGGCCCAATACCCCGTGGCCGAACTCGCCCACCAACTCCGCGAACGCGGCGTGAACGTCCGGTTCGGCATCCACCCGGTCGCCGGACGCCTTCCAGGACACATGAACGTCCTCCTCGCCGAAGCCAAAGTCCCCTACGACATCGTCCTGGAAATGGACGAAATCAACGACGACCTCGGCGCCACCTCCGTGGTGCTCGTCATCGGCGCGAACGACACCGTCAACCCCGCCGCCGCCGAAGACCCGGGCAGCCCCATAGCCGGAATGCCCGTGCTCCGCGTCTGGGAAGCCGAAAACGTCATCGTCTTCAAACGCTCCATGGCCGCCGGGTACGCCGGCGTCCAAAACCCTCTGTTCTTCCGCGAGAACTCCCAAATGCTCTTCGGCGACGCAAAACAACGCGTCGAAGACATCCTCCGAGCCTTCTAGCGGACATGAGGACATTTAGGTACCAGACGGATGAACGACTCATGATGTTCGGTCGGGTATCCAATTCACTGAATCCAACAAGACGGGAAGAGACCATGTTGTGGCATCGATTTACTTTCAATAGCCCTGATCAACCTACCTCTGGGTCAGGGACGCCTGATAAGGCGCACTACCCAAAAGCACGGATTGAGCTTGAAGCGTTCAACATTGATGAATTCAACGCCTCTCCTTGGATTGGCCTTCACTACCGACACGAGTTCTTGCTTCACCACCGCCACGAACTGTTGGACCGCGGGCAAGGACCAAAGGAATGAGGCGCGTGCCGAGATTAGACGCGTAGGACTAGGCCTAAGTTGTCGCGCTCAGTTTTGCGAAATGAATGCCGAACCATCCCCTGATTTACATAAAGGCTGATTTCGCTGCTCTGCGTTTACTTTTGGATTTCATAGAGCCGCATGTATACAGATTCCAGATATTCACTAGAACAAGAAAAGGAGTTCAGCATGTCTGACACCGAGATTAGAAAGGGCCTGGACGGCGTCGTGGTGGACTTCACCGCCGTCTCAAAGGTCAACCCTGAAACGAACTCACTGTTATACCGCGGGTACCCGGTACAGCAACTCACTGCCAAATGCAGCTTCGAAGAGGTCGCCTATCTGCTCTGGAACGGTGAGCTGCCCACTCAGCAGCAGCTGGCGGAGTTCACTGCACTCGAACGGGCCGGCCGGGCACTCGCCCCTACACTCCAAGCCATCATCGACGCCTTGCCCAAGAACGCCCACCCGATGGACGTGTGCCGCACTGCGGCCTCGGTGCTCGGCGCCCGCCATAAGTTGGCAGAAGATTCCTCACCCGAGGCCAACATGAAGAAGGCCGTCGACCTATGGGCGGCCATGCCTGCGGTCGTGGCCTACGACCAGCGCCGCCGCCACGGGCAAGGCGTCATCGAGCCTCGAGACGACCTTGGTTACTCTGCCAACTTCCTCTGGATGACTTTCGGCGAAGAACAGGTCCCGGAAGTCGTGGAAGCCTTCAACGTCTCGATGATCCTCTACGCCGAACACTCCTTCAACGCCTCCACTTTCACCGCCCGCGTCATCACCTCCACCCTCTCCGACCTTCACTCGGCGGTCACCGGAGCTATCGGCGCGCTCAAAGGCTCGCTGCACGGCGGCGCGAACGAAGCGGTCATGCACACCTTCGACGAAATCGGCATCCGCCCCCAGGAATCTCTCGAGGAAGCAGCCGCCCGCGCGAAGGCCTGGATGGAAGACGCCCTCGCCCGGAAGAAGAAGGTCATGGGCTTCGGGCACCGCGTCTACAAGAACGGCGACTCCCGCGTGCCCACCATGAAGGCGGCCTTGGACAAGATGATCGCCCACTACGGCCGGCCCGAACTCCTGGGCCTCTACAACGGCCTAGAACAGGCCATGGACGAGGCCAAGAACATCAAACCCAACCTGGACTACCCCGCCGGCCCGACCTACCATCTCATGGGCTTCGACACCCCGACCTTCACTCCACTGTTCGTCGCGAGCCGCATCATCGGTTGGACAGCCCACATCATGGAACAACTGTCGTCCAACTCCCTCATCCGCCCTCTGAGCGAATACAACGGTCAGGAGGAGCGTGCCGTGTAGCTGGCAATCCTAATTGCCTCTCGATTCCAGCGGTGAGGTGTCGGATGATCACCCGGATCATCAACATATATCGCAACGTTTACGGCACCTCACCGTCTGTTCGCCAAAGCAACACGACGCGGCCGACGTCTTCAAACTAGTCAGGTGCGATCACTTTGGATCTGATGATTCGCACGATGTTCAAGTCAAAAATTCACTGGGGCACGGTCACGCATGCGGACCTGCACTACGTTGCTTCAGCCACGGCGGATTTGGACCTGCTGGAGCCGGCTGACATCATACCGGGTGAGCTCGTAGCGATCGCCGACGTTACCAATGGTGCCCGCTTAGAGACCTACTTTACCGCCGGGGAACGTGGCGCCGGTGACATCGGCGTCATTGGTCCTGCAGCGCACCTGACCATGAGAATGACACGGTCATGCTCATCAGCCATGCGAATATGACCGCAGAAGCAGCGAGATCCTCCGAACCCAAGGGTGGGCACCAGACCAGCGTAACAGGATTTGCCAGCTGGGCAACGTCCCCGCCAAAGGAGGCCCTCCGGACGGGTCCGCCCGCCCTTCGCGTTGAACAACAGCGCAGTGAACCGACTCGTTGTCATGAGCAACAGCGCCGAAAGCACCTCACAGAATTTCCGGCAACCTACGGAAACGGCCCTTTTATTCCCTAAATTCCGTTGGGCGAAGGCCGACGTCATGAGCCGCCTACTGGGGGGCACCATTCAGGACCGAGGGGTTTATCGGAAAGCATGACATGCCGAGGCCCGGTCACTGCTGGGGTTTGACCTTCTCCACCAGGTCGGTCACCCGGGGCCGGATTCCGCGGTGGAAGATTATGCCCTCGGGCAGTCCCTGAACGGCTGCGGTCGAATCAGAGATATCAATTGTGATCCTGCCATTTGCCAGGGGGGCGTTGGTGAGATGGAGGTCGCCATACGACTTCGGGAGCACGGGATCCAACCAAACTCCGCCTTGCAAGACGTCCACGTGGTAACCCATCAAGCTCTTGACCAGTTGGATTGGCGTGGTTGCCGCCCATGCCTGCGGGGAGCATGCCGTGGGGTATGGGAGGGGTTCGTCGAATTGATCGCGGCCGAAGCCGCAGAACAATTCGGGCAACCGCCCCTCGGAGTACTCCGCCGCCTCAAACAGCGCTGTGGCGATCCGCTGCGCCTGCTCGATAAAGCCGTAACGAAGGAGGCCCGCCGCGATGATCGCGTTGTCGTGGGGCCAAACTGATCCGTTGTGGTAGCTGGCAGGGTTGTATGCGCCCATGTTGCTGGCCAACGTTCGCACGCCCCAGCCACTGAACATTTCGGGGGACATCAGCCGGTCAGCCACCAGCGCGGCCTTGTCGTTGTCAACGATCCCAAACATGAGGCATTGCCCCATGTTGGAAGCACACGCGTCAACCGGCCGTTTGTCGCCGTCCAAGGCGATGGCGTAGTAGCCGCGGTGAGGCAGCCAGAACTGGTCGTTGAACTGCTTCTTCAGCCGCGCTCCGAGCTCCTGGTACTCGGCCGCAAGGTCCAAGTCACCGGCTTCGTGAGCTATCCAAGACCGGCCCAGATAGGCGCCATAGACGTACGCCTGCACCTCACATAAAGCGATAGGTGGCTGAGCTATGCGGCCATCGGCGAAGTTGATGCCATCCCACGAGTCCTTCCATCCCTGATTGATCAGGCCGTGATCATTGAGCCGTGAATATTCGACAAAACCGTCGCCGTCCTTGTCCCCGTACTGGCGGATCCAGTCCAGCGCCCGGTCGACATGTGGCAGAAGGCCAGCAATGGTTTCTGATGCGAATCCCCAGCGGCTGACCTCGCCGAACAGGGCCACAAAAAGCGGTGTCGCATCGACGCTGCCGAAGTAGGTGGGTTTCCCGCCCAATGCCAGCCCGTTGGATACGCCAAACCTGACCTCGTGGAGGATTTTGCCCGGCTCCTCCTCGCTCATTTCATCCGTCACGTGGCCCTGATGGTCGGCCAAAGTCTGGATGGTGCCGAGGGCCAGGGATGGATCAACGGGCAATGCCATAAGGGACGCCCAGAGCGAGTCCCGGCCAAACAAAGTCATGAACCATGGGGCACCAGCAGCCACTACGATCCGGTTGGGGTGGTCAGGATCCTGAATGCGCAGAGCGCCCAGGTCGTCGTAGCTGCGCCTGAGTGTCCGTTCGATTGACTGGTTGCCGATGTGTAGTACGGGGATCTTGGATACCCACTCCTGGCGGCGCCGGTCACGAGGAGACATTTCGCCTTCATCCGGCCGAATAAAACGCGCGGCGGAGCCGGTTCCGCCGGCGAAGGCTGTGACGATTAACACGGTACTCCACTGTCCATGCGGGGGAACACTGAATCGGTAGACAAGCTCCTCGGAGGTTATGTCGGCCCCGTCGGCGGCCACCACAACACCCTTCTGAACGTCCTGCCATACGGCCCTGATGATTAGCGACTCACCCGCTACTTCACGCGACTCTTCCCAGCGCCGCTGGATGCGTGCCTCTTTCACCTCGAAGAGGTCCGCGAAGTCCGCCTCTATGTGAACGGTAAGAACACATTCGGCGCTGGACCTCGAGTAGTTTCGGACAATAATCTGTTCCAGGATGCCGGCACCGACCTCGCGGAGGCGTTCGACGATCAGCGGGCTGTCCGCGTATCCATCTGGGCGTGGGACCCGCCCGATAAACAAAGCACGGTAGGGTTCCTTCGTCTTCGCCCCCAGCGGCTCCAGCGGGGCGCCGTTGATGAGCACATGCCAGCAGGACAAGATTCGGGTGTCCTCGACGAAAACCCCGTGTGGAAACTGGGGTTGAATATCGCCGTTGGCCGCTGAAATACAGAACGAGGTGCCTTCCACTAGAGTGACCGAACCAGGCCCGGACGGCCCTGCAGCAGTGTCAACATTCCACCCAGCCATCACGGACCCTTCACGGGATAAATAAAATCAAACGGCACACCACAGCGGATTCCCTGCGAACCCCCTATCTGATAAGACGCTACGCCCTTCGGCTCATCGGCACCAGCGCCCCAAGACAGAAGATGCTTTCTGCGCCGCGGTGGCATTAAGCGCCGGTGTCGCGCGGCGTTCGCCTCGCTGGCGGGGGTGAGCCCATACCCGCGTCCTCCGGGACACGTTCGGGCACCGACTGAACCGGGGCGGAGACAGGTCCCTGAATAGTGCCCTGGACATAGTCGCGATCACGAGAATGACTCATGACGCCAAGACCCATGAGTACGTGGAAGAACGGCGCGCCCAAGGACGAACCAACAAGGAAATCCGCCGCTGCATCAAGCGCTATCTCGCCCGCCGTATTTACCGCACACCAAGTGCCTCAGCAACAGCAACAGCAACATAAGCACCTTGACAAACATTGAAGAGTCACGTCTTGGATTCCCTTTTCAGACGTTGCCTATCGACGAACGACCAGCGGGAGGACGAATGATGTGGTCAAATCTGTGGTCCCCGACATCGTCAAACTTTAGAGCAGGTCGCCAGCAGGAGCGCATTCCACGAACCCACGCAAGCGGGATGGACTGGTTCACCGACGGACCCTGAAAATCTTGAGATGTCAGCCCCCAACCGAGCGCAGCTCATCTTCCCCGGGCTTCGAGCCTCTTTACGAAGTCCAAGCAAAGAGCCTGAACATCACGATTGAATGCACTTTGGCTGAGAAGGGTCGCCTGAATAAAGTGGCGCCACATGTATCGGTTACTCAGTTATCGGCGATGAGGACTCCGAAACATTTGCAGACCCGTTGGCCTCCAAGACTAACCGCCACCTCATCGAAGGAATCGAAAGCAGCGACGGACAAAGGAACAGAGCCAGAAACCCTATTCGGTTAGCCCGCTCCCTGGAGGCCTCCGTCATTGCAGAAGGAATCGAAGCCGAATCACAACTCATCGAAGTCACAGCATTGGGAGTCGATGCAGTTCAGGCATGCCTCCTCGGACGACCCACTGTTGATCGCACAATTGGTCTGCCTGAAGCCTACAACCAGAACCAGAAGTGTTCTGCGACTTCCTGACCGATCCGGCCTATGAGTGGGACCGGGTCTGCCTTCAGGGGTCCGGCCGCTCCCCCTCCCAGATCGTCACCGAATTCAACCGGGCCCGGCAGGCCCAGAACAACGAACAGGCACCCACCAAGCGGCCCTTCACCCGGGCCGAGCTGCAGGGATTCTTCGATCTGGCCGACCTCGAGGTCGAACGGGTCCTGGCCTCCGGGCGTAAGGGCGCCGTCGCCGCCTACCGCGACGCCACCGTGTTCAAAACCGCCTACGCGTGGGGCCTGCGGGCCAACGAGGTCACGCACCTGCAGACCGTGGACTATTCCCCGAACCGCCGGGCCCCACAGTTCGGCGAGTTCGGTGTCCTGCAGGTCCGGTACGGCAAGGCACAGCGCGGCTCGCCGCCCAAGAGACGCTCCGTGCTGACGGTCTTTGACTGGTCGCCCCAGTCCTGGACACCTGGATCCGGAACGGACTCCCCTGGCTCGCCCCGGCGGTCTCGGAAATCTTCCCCACAGCCAACGGACTGCCGGTGCCCAAATCCAACCTGCACCACCGCTTCTGCGACTACATCGACGAACTCGGCTACCCGCCGGGCCTGGACATCCATTCCCTGCGCCGGTCCTACGTCACCCACCTCTTCGAGCACTGCGGCTTCGACCACACCTTAGTCGAAAGGCAGGTCGGCCACGAACACGCCTCGACGACGTCTCTTTACACATCGGTTTCCAGCGATTATCAGGCCAACGAGCTCAACCGCGTGCTCGAAGACATGATCGAGAAGGCCGTCAGGCCGAAGGAGGAACGAGAATGAAACGGGATATCGAATACCGGTGGCGGGCCCGGGAACTCATGGCACGGAACGGCATGCGCAACACCCGCGAACTCGTCGAACCCCTACGGGAACGCGGCATCACCCTCTCCGAGTCACAGATCTACCGCGTCGTCAGCCAGAACCCCGAACGGATCTCCTTCCAGCTCCTGGCCGCCCTCTTCGATATTTTCGGCGTCGAAGCGAACGAACTTTTCACCTTCACCGCCGCCGACGCCAGGTCCAAACGCCAAAAGCAGGCCGCCGCCTCCGGGGAGAACGTTGTCCGGTTCGCTGACGCCTACAAACCCGCCAGACCCAGGATCCTTAACGACGACTAGTGCCAGGACCCGCGGCCGGCCTGCACGGTCTTCCGGTCCATGCCCAACGACACCGCGAGCTCGCTCTTCGAGCGGCCAGCGTCCCAGTGCATGAACAGTTCGATCAAATCCATCGGTGCCACACTCCTACGCGCCAAACCACGAACCTCGTCTCCGGCCCGACCATCGGACCCGAGGCAAGACTCTCGGACAAGGCACCGGCGGTGCGTGACGTCGTCCCCATGGGAATTACGTGGCGAACCGCCGCTCAAAGTGGGGAATTACGTGGCGAAAACCAACTTAAGGTGGGGAATTACGTGGCGGACGACAGGCGAGGATCTCATCCCGGTCCGGCGTCAGACGGTGCCGGAAAACTTCCCCGCTCAGGCCATCCAACGCGCAGGCTACGACACTCCTGGCATGGACATCCAGTCCAACACTTGTACGCTCGAACATAGCTGGAACCTCCAAACTTCAAATGTGGCTCTACTTGTCCGCCAAGTGTGGCAGGCAACCCACGTCTTGCTTTGAAAAGGAGGTTCCAGCCCACCTTGAACACACTTCCCGGGTCCTTCTGATAGAGGCCATCACCGCCCCGGCGCGGACCCGGAGCGCCCCCATCCCCCCGGACCGTAACCCTGCCCGATCAAACGGGGCGCACCGGTGTCTGGCTAGGCGAAAATGGCCTTCAGAAGGAACCGCACCCGAGCCCACGGGCGGCGAGTTCCTCCTAGCCATATCTAGATTGACGAACTGCCCCGAGTGGCATCGACGACCCTCAGTAGGTAGCGCGGCCGCCAGAAAGGTCGTAGGTGAATCCCGTGGAGAAGCTAGCCCGGTCGGAGCAGAGGAACGCGATCAGCTCGGCGGCCTCCTCTGGCCGTCCCATCCGGTTCATCGGGATCTTTTGGGTCACGGCTTTCAGCGTGTCCGGATCGGCTCCTTTGAGGATTGGAGTCTCGAACACGCCGGGCGCCACGGCGTTGACGAGGACTCCCGTGGTTGCCAGTTCTTTTGCGATCGATTTCGTCAGTGCGATCACCGCAGCCTTGCTGGCCGAATAGGCACCGTTATACGGATTGCCTTCTTTCCCAGCCATGCTGGCGATGTTGACGACCCGACCCCAACCCTTGTCGATCATCCCGGGGATGAAAGCACGGCAGGCGTAGAACGTACCCGCGGCGTTCACGCGGAGCATGAGATCCCAGTCCTCGTCGGAGGTTTCCAGTACCGAAGGTCCGGAGCGCTCCTTCCCGGCGCTGTTCACGAGAATGTCAACGGGTCCGATCTGACGAGCGGCATCCGCGACAGCGGAGGAATCGGAGATATCGAGGCTGTAGTCCGCTTCCGGGTTCAGGTCGATCGTGTAGACGGTGATACCGTCCTGACGCAGGCGAGCGGTGAAGGCCTCACCGAGCCCACTCATCCCGCCGGTGACGACAGCTATTCGTCCATTGTGTCCAGTCATCGAGCTTCCAATCGCTGTTGTTGCGAGGACGAATGCCTCAGGAGACAGATTTGCGTCAGCAATGCCCTCAACAATGGGAACACGCGGCCTCCTCCGAGGCAGTGGGAATCCTCGGGGCCTGCTTTCTCTCCCTCTAGAGGCCCTTCAGGGCGCCCCGGCCGCCTAGCAGGAAGGCAAGACCGAGCCCGACTAGCGAAACGGCGGCCATTATCAGGGCAAGCACCGCAACCGCGGAATACGAGCCGAATTCGAGTAGGTCGTAGAGGGTCGTTCCCATGACCTGGGTGGTGGGTGCGCGGACGAGCATTGACGCGGCGAATTCGTGGCTGAGCAGGAGGAAGATCAGTGCAGCGGCGGCTCCGAAAGCAGACCGCATGAGCGGTAGCAGGACGTTGAGCGTGGTTCGCCAGAGGTTGGCACCGGCCACCTGAGATGCCTCGATGTACTGCTTTCCGAGGGAGAGCATTGCGGCCGATTGAAGTCTGACCGAGAACGGGATCATCAGTGTCACGTAGACAGCGATCACCACCGAGCTTGTGCCGTAGAGGTTAATGGGGGGTCCGCTGTAAGCCAAAATGAAGCCCAGACCGAAGATGAGGGCGGGCATGCCCAGAGGCATGGCGACCACGAAGTCCAGGACGATTTGGCACAGTTTGAATCGGCGTCCGTAGACCAGGATCGCCGAGCACAGGAAGCCGATGGGGATGACGATCAGGATCGAGGTGAGTGAGAACAGCACACTGTTCTGCACTGAACTCAGAATCTCTGGCGAGTTCAACGCCTCAGAGAAATGCTGGAGCGTGAATGTCGAGGGCACGATGTCCGCTGACCATCGCGGCGAAACCGCGACAATGATGATGGCAAGCAGCGGCAACACGGCCGTCAAGAGGGCATAAGCACCGATCCAGACCACGCCGGACCATGAGGGCCGCCCGACCGCTTTGAAGCCCTTGCCGCCGTGGGTGACGAACCGGCTCTGGTTTCCCAGTAGCGCGCGTTGTCCGAAGACAATGATCACGCCGACGACTACCAGCGGAACGCCTAGCGCGGCAGCCGCATTGAAGTCGACCGGCGAGCTGTTCAGGTACGTGAATATTCGGGTCGTGAGGACTTGAATGTTGGAGTTGCGTCCGAGCAGGAGCGGTGCGGTGAACTGTCCCAGAGCCAACAGGATCGCGGTCGCCGTGGCGTAGACGAACGAGGGCCGGACAAGGGGGAGGGTGACACGGAAGAACACTCCGAGTTTTGAGGATCCGGCGACCTCAGCGGCCTCGATCAGGTCGGAGTTGACTCCGGTGAAGCCAGAGCTCATGAACAGGTACACGAAGGCCGCGATTTGAAGGCCGGTGCACAAGATGATCCACGGGGTTGTGTAGACATCGATCGGCCCGGACGTCTGGTCCGACCACCAGGGCAGGGTGCGAAGCACCGTGTTGGCGAACCCGACCCGTGGAGAGAACAGGAAGATCCAGCCTGTGATGCTCGCCACGGAAGGCATCAGGATGGACATGACGGGCAACGCAGACATCCAGCCCAGGCCTCGCGGAAGACGCAGGGAGAACCAGGCCAGGGCCGTGCCGACGACCAGCGCCAGCACCACGGCCCCGACCGTGAGCACGATCGTGGTCCCGATCGCCTGCCAGATGAACGGATCCGTGAACGCTGTGGTGAAACCGTTGTTCAGCGTCGACCGGTCGACGATGAAGTAGATCGGCCGCAGAACCAGAAGTCCGACGAAGACAACGAACAACACCACGCCGAGGGTCCAAAGATGGACGGGTCGAACCCGGAAACGCGGCTTCTGCGACGCACCCGGCGCGAACGGAACGCCTGGACCGGGCCCAGCCGTTCCGTGATCGGAAACCTGGATGTCCGAAACGCTCATCTGCCCGCCCCAGCTTTCTGCTCCAGCGCGACATCGTTGTGCGCGGGCTGGCCGGTTCCCGCCGAGCCGGTCGGACTGGTGGGGAAGAGCTTGGCATCACATGCCGAGAAGATGACAGTGGTTCTCGAACCAAGTTCGAAGCGGTGCTCTCCCTCCCCCGTGAGTGGGATACGGCTCGAGACAGACCGACCATCGACGAACTTGACGACGACATCGACAGAGGCGCCCCCATACTCGACATCGGCAATCGTGCCTCCTTCAACACCCATCTCTCCAGGCGCAAGTGAGTCCATAGTGCCCAACCGGATGGCCTGTTGGCGCACGCGCAGGTTCGCCGTCTCCGCCGACACATCGGGAACACGGCCAACAAGCTGTCCACTGTTGCTTGCCCATCCCGAGGGCGTTTTGTACAAGGAGATGGAGTTTCCCATACCAATGAACTCGGCGACGAACTCCGTCGCCGGGTTTTCATACACCTCACGCGGACGACCCAGCTGTTCAATCTGACCCGCACGCATGATCGCCAACCGATCCCCCAGCGCCAGCGCCTCGGACTGATCATGAGTGACATAGAGTCCCGTGAATCCGACGCGTTGGTGCAACTGGTGGATCTCGTTACGCAGCTGATCACGCAAACGGGCATCAAGGTTGGACAGCGGTTCATCGAACAACAGCAGGGACGGGCGGGCAACCAGCGCACGCGCCACAGCCACCCGCTGCTGCTGACCACCGCTCAACTGGCCCGGATACCGGTCGAGGAGATCGGTGCAATCAACCATCCGGGCGGCCTCGTCAATCCAGCCCTCTTTGAAGCCCTGCTTCAACCCGCGGGCTCGAAGGGGGTAGCCGATATTGCGGCGAACCGTCATATGCGGCCATAAGGCGAACGACTGGAAAACCATCCCCACGTCGCGGCGGTTGGGACTGAGATCGACGCGCCGCGTCGTGTCGCAGACAACTTTGTCACCGATGCTGATCCGGCCAGCGGAAGCCTGCTCAAGCCCCGCGACCATACGCAGCGTGGTCGTCTTCCCACATCCGCTCGATCCGAGCAAGACCAGCAGCTCGCCCTCGTCCACCGTGAAGGTCAAGTCGTTGACCGCCGCAACGTGATTGCGGCGAACAACGAACTCCTTCCGCAATCCCTGAATCTCTAGCATGATTAATTCTCTCTCACTTATATCGCGTCAGCATTAGGCGCTTCGGACGCCAGCGGCGAGCTGGCGTCCGAGGCAGCAAATAACTATTTGGCCAACAGTTGGTTCCAGCGCTGCAGGAACGCTTTGAACTGCTCGGTCGTGATCTGCGGGAGCTCGACAAGTGTGACTCCCTTGGTGTCAACGGTCTGGGGTGTGCCATCGCGTACTGCGACAAATCCACCTTGAGCCACCACACCCTGACCTGCCTTGCTCAGCAGCCAGTTCGCGAATACCTGCGCCGCATTCGGGTGCTTGGCCGACTTCACAACTGCCAGCTCGTTGGGGACGCTTGGGGCCTCCTGGGGGAGCCTGTAGTCAATCGGTGCACCGGTCGCTTTGATGGTCGCCGCGACCGCAACAGGAACTGGCAGCGAGGCAGCCACTTCCCCAGCAGACAGCGCCGTGACCTGGGGGTTCGAACCCGCATAGATCTGGGGCTTGCCCTTAGCCGTCAGTTTGTCAAGGAATCCGGAGCCGCCCGCATCGGACTTCTCCATCGATTCATAGAGCGCGGCCACGGTCGGGCCGATCGAGGGGTCCGTTGCTCCCACCTGCGACGCGGGGAGGTTCAAGTAATCCTGCCAGGAGCTGATGCCGTTCGGCAGCAACTTGGTGTTCCAGGCCCACGCGTAGCCGAGGTTTGCGAACGTTGCCACATATGGTGTGCGCTGATACTTGGCCCGGTCGAATTCCGGATCGCCCAGGGACGGAGCAGTGAGCGGCAGCAAAGCACCCTTGGCCGCATAGCCATCGAACGTCGGGTGATCCAGATTGTCGACGGCATCCGCACCGGCGTTCCCGGACGCGATCTCGGCATCCAGTCTGGCCCTGATGTCTGATGCGCTCAGACGAACGTACGTCAGTTTGATGTTCGGGTAGTCCTTGTGGAACGCGGCCGGCAGGAGGTCAACAGTCTTCGTATTCAGAACTCCGTACACCGTCACCTCGCCTTCCTTATTGGCGGCGTCGACGACCTTCGACCATTCCGCCTGGTCCATGACCTTGGATAGCGTGCCACTTGGGCTCGCGTTCGAATTGCCCGCGGCCGAACCGGCTCCTCCGGACGCGCATCCTGTCAGCGCAAGCAACCCGCATGCGACAACCAGGGATCCGCGCGCCATCACGCTCCTTCGTTTTCTCACAACAATTCCTCAATTCCTCACATTGGACCCACGGCTTCGGGGATCGGGCATCACGCCAAAGGCGGCCTCTGGCGTGATCTAGACCACCCTACAGGGCCCTTGAATACGATCGCAATGGTATAGGGCAACATTTTGAATACGATCGCAAGCCCTTGTAGGGGCTGTTCTTGTGCCGGTCGTGTGCCATCTGCCACGTCGTTGTCGCCCCAGATTGGTATGACAGTCTCGCGCCCATCAGTGGTGACGAGGATGATCTGTTGGAGACTCTCGATGACCACAGTCCCTGCAGTCGATTGTCCTGCCAAATCCGCCTCAGCCCCGAGTTGGATAGAGGTGGCAGTGCTGACGGACTGACCGAGCTTCCCAGCCAGCACGGAGCCGTGAGGGCGCCGGCGAGCTCGTTGAATTGTTTCTGCTTTACCGCTTTGGAGTTAATGCATGTCACAACACTATGACGTCATCGTCGTGGGGGCGGGCGCGGTGGGAACGCAGGTTACCGTGGGACTCTTCGCCGGGTCGATCGCGCTCCTCGGGTCTGAGTCTGGCCTCCCCTACGAGCGGCCACCTCTGTCGAAGGGGTACCTCGGCGGCGAAGTCACGGACGACTCTCTGCCACTTCGCGCGGCCGACTATTGGCTCAGGTCGCCGATCGTACTGCACGAGTCGACCACCGTTGAACGGATCGATCCGGTCCGTCACAGTGTTTCGACCACGGACGGTCGGGAGTTCACGCGTGAAAAACTGGTCTGGGCTGCAGGCTGTCGAGCGACTGTTGTTCCTATCTCCGGCGCGAATCTGGTCGGGGTGTTCTCCCTGCGCACGCTGGACGACGCTCGGCAGTTGCGAAGTCAGCTGGGACCGGACAGCCGGCTGGTGGTGAATGGCGGTGGCTACATCGGGCTCGAGGTCGCGGCCTCCGCCAGCCAAGCTCGGCGCCTCGGTAACCGTCCTGGAAGCTCAGGATCGCGTGCTCGCTCGGGTTGCCGGTGTTGAGCTGGCCCCATTCCTCAACGAGCGCCGCCGAGCCGCCGGCGTGAGGATCGAGGTGAGCACAAACGTCACCGAGATCACGGGCGACGGTGAGCGCTGCACGGGAGTGAGGTTGGCAAACGGCGAGACCATCCCTGCGGATGTTGTTGTCGTCGGAATCGGTGTGATCCCGAATGTGGAACCCGTTGCCGTGGCCGGGGGCTGAAGCGCCCAACGTCTGCTGGTCGACAGCCACGGTCGCACCACATTGCCCGACATACTCGCGGCAGGCGGTTGCGCCCTGATGGGCGACGGTGGGCTGCGTCTGGAGTCGATACCGAATGCCGCCGCGCAGGCGAAGGCAGTCGTCGCGACTCTCACCGACTCGCCTCCGCCCGGCACCGATGTGCCGCGGTTCTGGTCGACTCAGTACGACTGCCGGCTCGAAACAGTTGTTGTCCCGTATCGATAGTTGCGTCCGGCTTGAAGGGATGGTTGGGCATGGGGACGCCCGGGGTACCGGTGCGCCGGGTCATGACCGAGGACGCCTTCGACTACCGGTGCTCCCGCAACTTCCAGGACGCACTCGCTGTGCTGGGGGTCAAACACATCCTGATCAAACCACGGCATCCCTGGCAGAACGGCAAAGCCGAACCCTTCAATCGCACACTGCAGGAAGGCTGGGCCTATCGCCAGCCCTTCACCTCAACCAAGCCCGGACCGACGCCCTGCAGCCATGGGAACTTGACGACCGCACTCCAATGGCCCAGAAGACTGAACCAATCGGAGTTTTTGTATGGACTATGTCACTATGTCGAAGCATCGCCGAAAGAACTCAAGGCCAGCGCAACGGCTGATGCTTGAACACTGTGGTGACTGTGGGTCCCACGTCCGGCCCATTGACCACTGTATCCGTTCCGCTGCTCGAGGAACCAGCGACGGTTCATCGGATCGCGTCTTCGGCATTCTCTCCGGTATTCACACCTAGACATAGGGTCCACGGGACCGATAGGAGAGGGATTCTTCGTTCTGTCTGATGGAATGGGGAGAGGGTTTCACCGACGAGGCTAGCCGTGTTGGTAGCGAGAACGGTTTCGTTCTGATCAACTATGCACGTGTTTGACGGCAAGGGCCGGAGGAACGGCTCGAATCCAGTCTGAAGGCTGCTAACGAGGACGCCAACGGCAGCAACGCCAGCCATCCTGCCGTCCCTCGTGACTCGCTTGGAGAAGGAGACGAGGTGTTCGTTGGCGCCGAAGGCGTCCACGTAGGCGTAGGTGGCGTGGACCTTATCATCAGCGTCGTGCGCGGGCCACCACGGTGCTGTCGAGTAACCATAGAACTCCATATCCGCTTCCACACGCCGCGCCGATCCCGGACCCGACGGGATGGTGCACCAGATGAGGCCCGATTCGCCGAAGAATGATGGATCGGCGATGAATCCCGTGCCGACCAAGGGTGGCACGGCCTTCGCTAGAAGGTTCTGGCAAACGTCGTAGACATTCACCAACTGATCCAGCCTGCGGTTCTTTGAGCGGTCGAGGTCGGTTTGGACGGCATCTTCGACGGTCCGGATCGACGCGGCTGCGGTCCCTTCGAGGCTCACAGCGAACGATTCGACGGCGGAAACTGCGCTATCGATGCCTTCGATCCCGGGCGGCGATCCTGGTGGCGGATATTCCATTGACATCCGCAGGTCGATGAGGCGGTTCATGTCCCTACGCACATGGTCTTCGGCGAGGGCTCGTGCTCGAATGGTGTTGCCGTCTCGTATTGCGTCCACGATCATCGTGTGCTCATTCGCGGCCGCCGCTCGGCGGTCAGAAGCGCTGGTCCACACCAATGCCCCTACCGCGGCATGCATCTCCATCTCCCGCCGGGCGAACAGGACGGATCCCGATGTGGCCGCGAGCTCTATGTGGAATCGACTGTCCGCTCGCGTCATTTCAACGGGTGTTTGCGCCGTCTCGATCGTCACCGCCATCGAAGCCAGTCGCCCGATGGGGACCTGCCGAGATCGGCCTGCCACGGTCATGGCGGCTGACCCTGCCAGAAATGCCCGATATTCTCGGATGTCCCGCAGATCCTCAAGGGAGTACGCGGCAAGGGCGTCCCGCTGAGCGTTGGTGGTGTCTCCGGTGCTAGCCTTCACGAAGCTTCCACCGCCTTTGCCACGTCGTGTTTCCAGAAGTCCTCGATGACGAAGCTCTGCGAGGGCGGCACGCAGCGTCAAGGTGGAGACGCTCATCCTTGCCGCCAGCTCGCTTTCACTAGGGAGCTGGGTTCCGTCTTCGAGTATGCCCAGCTCAATCGCATGACCGAGTCGGCGCCCGATCTCTTGGCCACGCTCGACAGTCTCCAACGGCGCGAATGCGAGTTGCTCTCTCCAGCTGGCCATGGACCACGCTCCCGAATCTGTTGGGTGATGAACAAGAACCTTAACATTCAACCTTTAATGTCCATTGACATTTGACATTAAAGGTCTAAGCTCAAGTGTATCAGGAGAAGCCGGACACGCTTCCTCATAGTTCGATCATCACGCAAGGAGTCGATGGTCATGATAAATAGCACGGATGTCGTGTACGCGTGGCAGCGATCCGGGAATTCGACACCGCTGGACCGCCTCAGCCTCTACGCACAGGCACTTACCGCAGATTGCCCGATCGGTGCCTATCGGACACTGGACGATGCGCAGGAGGACAAAGCGATCCTCGCCCTGTTCTGCGTGGATCGCCCCGGGGCGACCATTGCTTCCCTCCACCAGGTGCCGCCTCTGGCCCTCTCCGGCTACCATCAGTTGCTCCACGACCTCGCTCGCGAAGGGCTCGGACCAGGCGGTGGATTCCGCGCCGAAGCCCACCGCTTCGACCATTCACCCGACACGGCCCTCCACCAACGCGGAGACACCCCCGCTTTCCGAGGAGGCGAACTGTGAAGCGCCGCAGCTCCGGAGCCAGCACTGTCCAGTTCGCTCCCGGGGGTAGACGCATCCGGACGGTCCTTCCCCAATTGCCGGCGCTGCTGCGACCTAGGGCCGACAACCCGAAAGTGTGGGATGAGCTTATGCGTGAACTCGACGCCGACTTCGGCTGAAGCCGCTCGAACAGAAGACGCTTTTGCACATTCCCCTCAGAGTCCCATGTGGAGTTATCTGGGAACTACTGGCTGAGCATTCCGTTCGCACCTGTCACGCAGCCTCACTTCGTCGTCTGTACGCCGGTTCTGTGCAGCAGGATTCCACTTGAAGACATCCGAAAGCGACCAGTCTACCGCCGCCGGCATCGCATTCACCGAACTCTCCAACGGTTTCGTCACCTGCAGGACCTTGGGACGTTGCTCGGCGGCCTGCTCTTCGGCGAGGCCAAACAACGCGTCGAAGACATCCTCCGCGCGTCCTAACCCCAAACACCTACGAAACGAGGAGAAATCATGCCCAAACCCGGAGCAGCTCACCATGGCCTAAGTCAGACGGCATTCCGATCACGCGTGCCGGATCAGAACATCGGCGCTGAAGATGCACCAGTTCCGATTCAGGATTTTGGCATTGACGAATACTCGGCATCTCCTTGGATTGGCCTTCACTACAGGCATGAGTTCATGCTCCACTACAGGCACGAACTGCTGGAGCATCAGGATCTGGCCTAAGACCCTGAGTCAACAAAAGCCGGGGCAGTCCCCCGCGATTCAAGCGCCAACCAAACGAGCCACGAGCTTGCTGGCGCCGCAACGGACTCATCCAAGGATGCCCACACAACAACACCTACAGGCTCACTGCTGAAGGTCAACGTGTCGCATCATTCTGCAGCAGGGCAGCAGCCGACTCCTGCGCCTCTAGCAGCCAACCAAGCCCCCAAAGGCACCCCTGCTACAAGCCCTGGCAACCATGGACCCGACATCAACGGCCACATCGACAACGCCCGAATGACGAACGCTGCCCAACGCTCAAGACAGAGATCAAAATTCTGATCACCTAGTATGTCAAACTCGGCAATGAACCGGCCGTAACAGCTGCTAGTCTCGCCGTGGCCATCGAGCCTGGGCCACCATACCCGTCCAGCCCGAGCCTTGAGTTTGCTGCCGACGGTCTAGGAGTCTGCCGTTGCGGACGCAGCTTTCAAGGCCGCTGCGGCAAGATCCGCACTGCTCTGGACGTCGTTCATCCACAGTGGAACAATAACGGGCCGGACCCCGGTACCGGCGATGGAACCGGACAGCTCCGCATCGGCGCTGTCAATCAGCCACGCATCCAGGATCCCTTCGGAGGACCGCGCACCATAGTGCACTGCCACCGCATCGGAAGCAGTCCTGACGCGGATCGCGGCCAGACAGGCAGCCGCCATGCCCCGGACGGCGGCACCGGAGATAATGGGCGAGATCCCGACGACGGGGGCAGCCGTCGTCTGAATCGCCTGCCGGATGCCGGGAATATTCAAGATGGTGCCGATGGACACCACGGGATTTGACGGGGCCAGGATGACAGCATCGGCACCGGAAATCGCCGCTAGGACCCCCGGCGCTGGAACGGCTTTAGAGAGCCCAGCCTGGAGAAACTCCCGGGCCGGACGCTGGGCGCGGTACCGGACCCACCATTCCTCGAAGTGCACAATCTCCGGCAGATCAGAGTTTGGATCGTCCAATACGACCTGGGTTTCCACTTCCTCATCGCTCATGGGCAGCAGCTCGATCCCGAGGTCCCACCGGGAGGCCAGACGCCGCGTGACCTGGCTCAACGGCAGCCCGGTCCGCAGCAGATGGGAACGCGTGATGTGCGTGCCGAGGTCCAGATCACCGAGAGTGAACCATGGCCAGCCCACACCATAAGCTGTCAGCTCGGCACTAACGCGCTCCGTTTCACCGTCCCGGCCCCAGCCCCTCGCTTCATCATTGACGCCGGCGAGGGCATACATCACCGAGTCCAGATCGGGACAGACGCGCAGCCCAGTCAGCCACATGTCATCACCCGTGTTGACTACCGCGGTGATTTCCGCCGTCGTTCCCCCGGCACCATCCGGCAATACCTGACGCAGATGGTGGCGCAGCCCACGCAGGAAACGCGCCCCACCCACACCACCGGCCAGCACCGTGACCCTCATGCGGGAGCACCGCCGTCTGTGATGCTGGAGGATTCAACGGGGGACCGTTGTCCTGCCGCGAAGCCCTCTTGGAATCCTTCCAGATGTGCTTCGGCCGATCCCAGACGGAACAAGTCATCTTCTGCAGAGCGAATCAGGGTCCGGGCTCCAGGCTCCTGGATCGGCCGAATGAGGTGGCCCAGGCCATGGACCACGGCGACCGGCCTGCGTGAGGTCTTGCCGAGCACCAGATTCGCTGCACCTGCTATTTCATCCGCCACCGCAGTGATGGTTGCATCCATCGGCCTGTCGAAATGGTCCCGTGTGCCACGTAAATCATGGGCTACTGCCATTCCCGCGGCACCGATAGCCTGATCGGTCTGCCCCAAGCGCCAAGGGCGGCCCAGCGTGTCAGTAATGAGCACCGCTAAGTCGAAGCCGAAACGCTGGCGCCACCCGGCGCACAGTGCCTGCGCTGAAGCATCCGGATCCTCGGGCAGAAGCAGCACCGTGCCGTCAGGAGTGTTGCTCGCATCAACACCGGCGGCAGCGAGCACCAATCCCAACTTGTTCTGAACAATTCGGGTTACACCGCCGGGGTGTGGTTTGCTGGCGACCAGTCGTACTGTTTCGGCCGTGATGGCATCTTCGCGGCTGTCTGCATGCAAAGAACGTCCTTCAGCCTTTGAAACTATTTTGCTGGTCACTACGACGATATCGCCTGCGGAAATCTCATCTTCGATGGCGTTTCCAACGAGTACCAATAGGTCATCGCCGGCGACAACCTCACCGATTCCGTCGATCCCGACGACGGCAAACCGCTGTGGCGGGTCCGCTGGCTTGGGCGTTCCAATTCGCTCAAGATTATTTTGATTCATCCCAATCCCGTCAGATACAGTCCCTTATACTCCCAAGCGTACGTCTTCCGGTGACGGTCGATTTTTTCCGATCGTGTCAAAGCCTTAGACCGCTCGTCCTTAGCAGTAATGCTCGGAATCCGCACCACATTCGACCTGACCTTTCCCGCACCTTGCTCAACGCGCAGATTGCCTGATCGTCGCCAAAGCCTGGACTGTTCGTCGGCCGAGCCGCCCCTCAAGCCGCTCAAGGTCGGCCCATGTGTCGACATCGCACCGCAGTCCCGATGTCTTGTCGACATAGAGCTCGATGTACCCCGCGGCGCCGTGCGCAACACGCGACCCTTCGCCGAACGCGGGGCGATGCCGCTCCGGGACGAGGGCGGTGATCAGCGTTGTACCGGTGCCCGCGGCGTCTGCGATGAACGCCAGCTCGGCGCTTGCAGCGAGCGACAGGGCGGCCTTGAGTTCAGCTGAGGTAAGGGCCGGCAGGTCGCCCTGTAGCACGGCGACTCGGCCAGGGCCCGCTGCCTCAATGCCTTGGAGCACGGCTGCTGACAGCCCCTGTCCTGGATCAAGCACGGTCTCGGCCCCGAGGGCGCGGAAATCGGCGGCAGCGGCGGCGCTGGTGATGACAACAACGCGGCCCACCGGCAGCGCGGCCGCCACAGTATCGAGGGCGATCGCCCGTGCAAGGCCGGAATCAGCACCCAGACGCGACTTCGCCGCCGCGGTGCCCTTGACCGGCACGACAATGGTCCAGGCGTCAGCCATGCGCAATCGCCCCGGCGTCGTAGTCCGCCGGGTCGAACCGGGCCAGCCGCTCGCGGAACGCCGATGCGGTGTCCGGCCATAGAAGGGTCAGGCGGCGGCTCCGCTCGTCGACGTACCAACTGCGACAGCCTCCGGTGAGCCAGACCGTGGCCTCGGCCATGCGGTCGATTTCAGCGACGTATGCCGCCTGTCGCTCCGGCCGGACATCGAAGGCCGGAACATCGCGGCTACGCAGGTACCAAAGGGCCTCGAGGATGTACGCGATCTGCGACTCGATCATGTGGACGGCCGAGTTGTGGCCAAGGCTGGCGTTGGGGCCGTCGATGACGAAGAGATTCGGGAAACCAGCCACCGTGGTGGAGTTGTGCGCGACCATTCCTTTGGACCAGGCTGCGTCGAGGGTGTGGCCGTCGCGGCCTCGAATCCTTCGCGCGATCGGCGGCCGGGTCGAATGGAAGCCGGTAGCCAGGATGAGCGCGTCAAGCTCATAAGCCGCTCCCGAGGCAGCCGTGACCCGGCCGCCCTCGACGGCGGTGAGCGCGGACTGCTCTAGGCGCACCCACTTGTGCATCAGGGCCGGGTAGTAATCGTCCGATAGCAGGACGCGCTTGCAACCGGCCTCGTAGTCAGGTGTCAGTGCCCGGCGGAGGGCTGGGTCGGGGATTTGAGCCTCGAGGTGCCGTAGCGCTCGGTCGCGGAGCGCAGCGAGGGGGCCAGTGGCGCCGATCCTTGCCGCGAAACCTGCTTCGGCGTCCCAGAACATTCGAGTGCGAAGTGTGGCCAGGGAGCCGGGTTCCTCCCGCCAGGTGGCCTTCTCGGCTTCGGTGTAGGCGCGGTCGTCACGGGGAATGATGTACGCGGCGCTCCGCTGAAAGAGAACGATCTCGTCGGCCACCGCAGCCATGCGCGGCAAGATCTGCACAGCGGACGCGCCGCTTCCGACGAGCCCGACCCGCTTGCCCGCTAGGTCGAGATCGTGCGGCCACTCGGACGAGTGGAACACGGGTCCCGCGAACGAGGCCAGCCCCGGCACGTCGGGTATCCGCTTCTCGGAGAGCCGACCCGTGGCCAGGACCACCCAGCGGCAGCGGTAGGTGTCGCGCGTAGTGACGACCGTCCAAGTCATGCTGGTGTGGTCCCAGTCGAGCGCGAGCACTTCTGATGAGAAGCGGAGGTGTGGGAGGATGCCCTCCTCGCGGGCGGCCTCCTGCAAGTAATCGAGGATCTCAGCGCCGGGAGCGTAGAAGTGGGTCCAGTCGTTGCGTGGCCGGAACGAGAACGAGTAGAGCTGTGACGGGATGTCGCAGGCGACGCCCGGGTAGACGTTGTCGCGCCAGGTGCCGCCGACGTCGGCACCGCGCTCTACGACGACAAACGACCGCTCGCCCGAGCGCGCGAGCTGGATCGCGGCGCCGAGGCCGGCAAAACCCGCACCAATGATGACGGTGTCAACGGGCTCGGGGCCGGCGGCTTTCGCGAGGACGGTGTCGGCATCGACTGCTTCCGCATGGAAGATCTGAGAGTCTTGGGCCTCTGTCACGGCCGGGCTCGCGGTATCGTGCTGCCGGCCGGGTATCGCCGAGGCTCGCGCAGGAACGCGTCGATGAGATACGCCTGCTCGGCGGGATGTCCCGCCTCGGCGAAGCGCACGTCCACGGTTGCCGGGTCGGCCGCGGGCAACCGCGTCGGGGCGATGACGAGGACAGGGCAACGGACGTCCAGCGCCGGAGAAGCGGAGCCCAGCACGATCAGGGCAGAGACACGCGCGTCAGCAGCGAGGAGGGTCTCACAGCCCGGCGCGACGAGGAGCACGAAGCGGTCGGGCAGTTCACCCGGCCAGACGTGCGCGCCCGCCACGAAGACCTGACGTCGCCGGGTCAATAACGGCAGCGCGGCGTCGAGGTCGGGATCCAGGCCGGCCGGTCCGGCCGCGATCACGACCGGCTCGAGGGACTCTCCGGGCAGCCGTGCGACTCCTGTCACGACCTCTCGCAGGCCCGTGCCCGTCCCAAAGCTAACGAGCATCACGCGAAGCCCCTTTGGACCAGTGCGTAGCTCGTCGTGCGTTCCCGCGCCTCGCGGCCTAGAGCGGTCGCGATCCGCTGGACGTCTCCCCGTGTCGCCTCGCGGTACGCCTCGGCGCCGGCCTCCGGCCAGATCCCGCCGTCGAGCAGCAGACCGCCGAAGTCGTCCGCTCCCCCGGCGAGCACGGCCGCGGCGCCGTGGAAGCCGAGCTTGGTCCACGCGGCCTGCACGTGGTCGATCCGGCCGTGCAGCAGCAGGCGCGCGACCGCGTGGAGCGCCCGCGAGGATTCGAGGCCAGGCCCTTCGCCAGCCACCGCCCGCACCCCGGAGGGCACGTCGAACGGCACGTACGGCATGGCGATGAACTCCGTGAACCCGCCGGTCTCGTCCTGGATCCGGGTCAGCCGGCGCAGGTGAGCAACGATCTGGGTTGGCGTCTCGACGTGACCGTAGACGATCGTCGCCGTCGATCGGAGACCTGCCCGGTGAGCGGCCACGAGCGGCCGGATCCACTCGTCGACCGGCGGATCGGTGCGCTCGCTCAGCACCGCGCGCACGCCGTCGTCCAAAATTCGGGCCCCGGTACCGGGAACACTCGTCACGCCCGCCTCACGCAGTCCTTCGAGGAAAACCTCGACACTAACACCCATCCTACGCGCCCCGTCCAGCACCTCCGTGGGGCGGTAGGCGTGGAGTGACAGACCGGGCCCGGCTGCGCGGATGGCCGCAGCCAGGTCGAGGTAGGCCGTGCCCGGCAGCGCCTGGTCGATCGGGCCCTGGACACAGATCTCGGTCGCACCCAGAGCAACGGCCTCCTCGACCAGCCGCCGGATCATGTCGTCTGTGAGCCCCTTTCTGTAAAGCGACGAGTCCAGGTTGCGGTTGACGATGTAGGTCAACGTGTCACCCACCGCTGTCGAGCGGACCTCGTCGGCCAGCGCCGTTACCGCGTCGAGGTCCTCACCCCGGGCGGTAAGGAGAGAGCAGTAATCTGCGTCTGTAAGCGAAGCCGGGTCGATCGAGGCTCTGGCGAGGGCGGACACCACGGTGCGGTCGGCGCGGCGGCTCCTCCCGTCGGCCACGGCGCGGTCGACGGGAGGAGCGGCGGCAACAACAACGGCGACTTGGTCCGCAGATCGGGGCCGCGGCCCTCGCGCGGCGGGGGGCGCGGGCCTCACGCGTTTGCTCTCGTCGGCGAGCAGGGACACCGGATCGGCCAGAGCGGTAACGGCGGGGGCGACGCGGGGATCCAGCCAGGTTTCTGGATCCTGCAGGTACGCAGGGTGTGCCGTGAGCCGCTCGCGCAGGGTGAATCCGGCCTGCGCCGTCAGCTCGGCGAGGGTCTGGAGTTCGGGCCAGGGCCGTTCGGGATTGACATGGTCGGGGGTGAGCGGGCTGACGCCGCCCCAGTCGTCGATGCCTGCGCGCACCAGCAGCAGGAGTTCAGGGAGTTCACTGAGGTTCGGCGGCGCCTGGATGGTGTGGTCGGGCCCCATGACAATCCGGGCGACTGCGACGGCCGCGGCGTACTCCTCGAGGGCGAGGTCGGTCTCGTTCTGCATCGCGGTGCGCGGTTTCGCGCGGAAGTTCTGGACGATGGTCTCCTGCACCTGGCCGTACCGCTTGTGCGACGCCCGGATGGCGAAGAGGGCGTCCGCACGCTCGGCGTCGTTCTCGCCGATGCCGAGGAGGACCCCGGTGGTGAACGGGATCCGGGAGCGGCCGGCGTCGTCGATCACCCGCATCCGCAGAGCAGGATCCTTGTCCGGGGACCCGAAGTGCACTCCCCCGCGCTCGCTCCAGAGCCTCGTGGCCGTGGTCTCGAGCATCATACCCATCGACGCCGCGACCGGGCGGAGCCGCTGCAGCTCGGCGAACGACATGACGCCGGGGTTGAGATGCGGCAGAAGGCCTGTCTCGGTGAGTACGAGTTCGGCCATCGCGCCGATGTAGTCGAGGGTCGACGAGTAGCCGTGGCCGTCGAGCCACTGTCGCGCGACCGGCCAGCGGTTCTCAGGGCGATCGCCCAGTGTGAAGAGCGCCTCCTTGCAGCCGAGCGATGCCCCCTCGCGCGCGATGCGAAGGATCTCTTCCGGCGGCAGGTAGGTGGGGATCCCTTTCTTCAACAGGCCGCCCGGCGTCTCGACGAAGACGCAGTAGTGACAGCGGTCCTGGCAAAGCTGCGTGACGGGGAGGAACACCTTCTTTGAATACGTGATGATGCCCTCGCGAGAGGCGCGCGCAAGGCCCTCGTCGCGGAGTCGAGACGCAACGGTCAGCAACCGGTCGAGGTTGTTGCCTCGGGCTCCGAACAGCGCCGTGGCTCCGGCGAGGTCCGTCTCACCCGTGTCTTCGAGACGAGCGAGAGCCTCCGTGAGGGGAGCAGGATTCAAAACCGAGGGGGCGGGCATGATGGATCTTCAAAACGATGGTGGCACGGCTCTCGCGTTTCGCACATCGAGCCCGGAAGTCCTGGGCTGTGCTGCATGTCCCGACGAGCCCCGGTCATGGGGTCCCCCGGTCTCCAGCGGCGGCTAACCGGCCGGGGCCGTCGGTGCCCAGTCCCCGCAGCCGCGGCATGAGGTGTTCGGCGAACTGGGACAAAAACCGTTGCTGGTCATGGCCCGGGGCGTGGAAGACCAGGTGATTGAATCCTGCCTCTACGTAGGGCATGAGCTGGTCCATGACCTGCTCCGGGTCCGAGGCGACGATCCAGCGCTTGGCGACCTGTTCTATGGGCAGCGCGTCCGCGGCGGCTGCCATGGCCGCAGGGTCCTCGAGGCCGGCTTTCTGTTCCGGGCTCAGTGACAGCGGCGCCCAGAACCGGGTGTTTTCCAGCGCCAGTGCATAGTCCGTATCGAAGGAGAGTTTGATCTCAATCATCTTCTCTATCCCAGCCGGATCCCGTCCGGCGGTCGCCGCACCTTCAAATACGGCCGGCAGCAGCTTCTCCCTATATAGGTCCATGCCTTTGCCGCTGGTGCAGATGAAACCATCGCCGGCCGCACCGGCGTAGCGTGCCACCACTGGACCGCCGGCTGCGATATAGATCGGAACTGGGATTGAAGGCCGGTCATATACGGTCGCATTGACCGTGCGGTAGTACTCCCCGTTGAAACTCACCCGGTCCTCGGTCCACAGCCAACGCATCAGCTCCACTGCTTCTCGGGCCCGGGCAAAGCGTTCCTTAAAGGCCGGCCAGTCGGCCCCGGTGACGGCGACCTCGTTTAGTGCCTCACCGGTGCCCATGCCCAGGATGACCCGGCCGGGATACAGGCAGCCAAGGGTAGCGAAGGCCTGCGCGACGACTGCCGGGTTGTAGCGGAATGTGGGGGTGAGCACGCTGGTACCCATCACAATCCGCCTGGTACGTTCCCCCACGGCGGCCATCCAGGCCATCGCAAAGGGGGCATGTCCGCCCTCGTGGCGCCACGGTTGGAAATGGTCCGAGACCATCACCGAATCCAGGCCGATGTCCTCGGCAAGAACCGAATACTCAACCAGGGTCCTCGGGTCGAACTGTTCTGCGGAGGCTTTATAGCCGATCCTGAAACTCAATTTACTCCTCGCTTCATGCATTCAAATGGTTTTAGGGGGAAGAACCGGGCGTCCGGGGGACGGTCTCTCATCTCGTTGCCTGCACGCCATGCGTCTCCATCACGCCATCGATGGGGTCCCGTGGTCGAGCTCCTGGGCGATTTTTCCCAGCTCGCTCACGAATTTTCGCGTCTCACTGTCAGTCGAAGAGGCAGGGTGCGAATAAACGACTCGATCCAGACCGAGGTCAACGTATCGGTCTACGAAGTCGAGCCGTCCCAGGTTGAGGGTGACTTCCATTGGCTTCCCGGCGGCCGCCGCCCGTTCGCGCAGCTCTGTGATCCGGTCTCCTAGGCCATCGAAGTCGTTATCATTATGACCAGGCATCCATGCGTCGGCGTGACTCAGTGTTCGGTCCAGCACGGTCGGACCCATACCGCCCATCAGAATGGGCGGATGAGGCTGCTGGATTGGCTTCGGCCACTGGAAAATGGGATCGAAGTCGACCTGCTTCCCGTGATACTCCGCTTCTTCATGCCCCCAGATTTGCTTCATAGCTTCAATGCGTTCCAGCATGAGCCCGTTACGGGTCTTGAGGTTTACGCCGTGATTAGCGAGCTCAGCAGCGTTCCACGCCGCTCCCACTCCGACGCCGAAGAGGAAGCGTCCGCCCGTCAAACGGTCGATCGTGGCGATTTCCTTGGCAAGCCAGATCGGGTCGCGTTGAACGACCAGACAGATGCCGGTGCCCAACAGCAGGGTGGAGGTCACCGCACCCATCATCGCAAGCGTGGTCAGCTGATCGTAGTTGCGGTAGTACTCGCGAGGGAAGCCCCCGGGCGAGTGCGACCCGGTGAAGCGCCGCTCGCGTGCATCTGCGCTGCCGCCGTAAGCCACTTTGTGGTCGTCGTTTAACCGCGAAGCTACTGGAACGTGCGAATGGTCCGGTAGCCAGATCGACTCGATACCGCTGTCCTCGGTCATGCGAGCGAACTCCAGAGGCGGAAACGTCTCATCGGTCGGGTAGAACTTGATGCCAGTTTTCATGTGATCTTCTCCCTGGGGGGTGCCGGCTCCGATGAGGGAGCCGCGGACTCATTGCGCCGAGCTATCGCGGCCGAGTTTGTACCGCATGCACGTGGAATCACATTCCACGTGCTCATTGGATTCGTAGTCTACGATCGTTGTGCACGAACGATGTCTAGGTCCACGAGATGTCTATTCGGTTGTGCGTAGATGTTGGGGTCCGGTGTATGTGACTTGGCTGCCGGGGACGTGACGCCATTTCTGGCCCTGGTCCTGCTCTTCGATGAAGTGCGCAGCAAGAGACAACGTCCGTGGAGTCATCAGGATGGGACGTGCCAGGCGTGGGTCGAGGCCGAGGTCCAAGAGCAGCGCCGCGGAGATCCCGTCGATGTTGGTCGCGATTCGCCGTCCGACGGCTGCTTCCAGCTCAGTTTCGATCGACTCAAGCAGGAGACAGTGATCGCCGTAGACCCCGTATTCGTCGGCGATTCCCATCAGCAGAGGCGCTCGTGGGTCGACGTCGTGGTGCGGGTGCCCGAATCCTTCGATCGGTTCCCGGGCGGCTCGCCTGTCCGTGACGATGCTTCGCGCCTTCGCCCGGATCTCGTCGCGACGATGGCTTCCGGTGCTCTGGACGCTGGCTATGGCTTCCCGAAGCCACCCGGCGATCTGTTCTCCGGCGCCCCCATGGTGATCACCGATGGTGAGCATCCCAGCAGCTATTCCTACCTGGATAGGATTCCCGTACGAGGCCATCATTCGTGTGACGGTGGTCGTTGGTGAGATGCCATGTTCCATGACCGAGACCATGATGGCCTCAAGGACGTGGGCCTGACCTTCGGTTGGTAATCGACCGCTGATCAGGAGATATGCGAGTTCACCAAAGCTGCGTTTGCCGATCATTGAGGTCAG
>NZ_JBFRHB010000042.1:0-30979 GCF_052115645.1 Arthrobacter sp. 2MCAF14
CCACCAGGACTACTACGAACGACACCGAGGAAGATTCCGCCAACGACCCACCACACCGGCCCCCGCCACACACGCCGGGATCAACCTCCCCCAGAACAAAACACCCCAAAAACCAGCCCAGTGACTCCACACAGCTTGACAACTTTCGGCCGGCTCACCTATGAGGCCTTTGGCCCAAACGCCGGCTCACCTGAGGTGAGCCGGCGTTCCGGCTTTTGGCCGCATATGTGAGCGAGCGTCGGCGAAAAGGACGGTATATGTGAGCGAGCGTCGGGGTTGAGCCGGTCGAGCAAGCGGTGAGGGACAGTGCGACGGCGGCAAAGGCTGCGGTCGCTGCGCCTGCGGTCTTCAACAGGGCACGGCGTGAGGGGCGGGAAGCCACGAGACTCCTTAGGTAAGTGACGCAAACCTAAGTAGGGTTAGTCTACCCTTCATGTAATTACGAAACGTTTGCGTCGCGTAATTAATTCACGCCCTGCCGGCCCCCAACCCTCGCTCACCTATCCGGGCCATACGGCCGCAGCGTCGACAGGAAACGCCCCAAACGCGATCGTGCGTCGGGCCCGCGGGGACTAAAACGCACGGGATCTTTGGACACCGAGGGCGGCGTTTGCAAAGATGACAGGGGTTGATTCAACGAACCGCGTCAGGGCCGCGAAAGCGGCGAAGATCGAGAGGATGAGCATGCGCACTGCACACGTTGGCGCTGCCATGGTTGGCGAGGTGGCCGTGTTGGCCTACTTTGCATCTCCCTCTGCGTCGGCCATCCCGCTCGGCGGCCAGGGAAACTAGCCCCACCGCCCCGCACGAGAAGCACACGAAGGGTTCCTTTGCTGTGCCCCTGATCGCCGGACGCCAGCGTCCTTCCTCTTCGGAGCCCAAACGATCTGAAAGAACTTCGCCGTGCAGAAAATCACCACTGAACAAATCCGTTCCTCTTTCATCAATGCGAGCCGCTCGGAGGCCGCCAAACTCAACCTCCCGAAGGATTTCGGTTCCCTCGACTGGGACAACCTCGAATTCCTTGGCTGGCGCGACGAAAAGATGCCGATGCGGGGCTACCTCGTCCTTCCGAACGATGGTGCCCTCACTGGCATCATGCTG
Source organism: Arthrobacter sp. 2MCAF14 (assembly GCF_052115645.1). Classification (NCBI taxonomy): domain Bacteria; kingdom Bacillati; phylum Actinomycetota; class Actinomycetes; order Micrococcales; family Micrococcaceae; genus Arthrobacter; species Arthrobacter sp. 2MCAF14. The sequence continues at coordinate 1,105 of NZ_JBFRHB010000042.1, forward strand.
CGCGCGCCCGAGGGAGGCTCCGGTAAGAAGCGTTCGGTTCTTTGCGAGCTGTGCCGCGACGTGTTTTCCAAAGACGATGTCTATCTTTGGGTTGCCAAGCGCGCAGGCCAATCGGGTCGCGACGGCAACACCGTGGGGACGTTGATCTGCGCAGAATTCGGCTGCTGCGCCAACGTCCGCAAGGAGCCCCCAGCGAATGAGATCAATCCGGACCCGGCCGCCGTCGTCGTTCGCCAAATCGCCGGACTGCAGTCACGGTCCGCCCAGTTCCTGGGGCGGGTCCAAGGAAAGTAGCCGCCTCGGCGGCGGACGCGCGCTCGCTTTTAGTGAGCGAGCGTCCGCCGAAAGCGGCACATACGTGAGCGAGCGTCGGCCGAAAGCGGCACATATGTGAGCGGGCGTCGGGGCTAGCGGAGCACGATGTCCACGGGGTTGGCTTCGGAACGCCATTCGCCGGGCATGCCCGGGCCGCCGATGACGGGAGCCGTGAGCACGCCGGAACGGTTGGTTCGTTTGTCGCGCAGGATTTCCGTGACGGAACCAAGGTGCCGGGAGAGGTCGATGACGTTTTCGGGCGCGGCCAGCAACAGCTGGAAGCCGAACTCGTGCAGGGCCTTGATGCCTGCACCGGCGAACTCCTCCGAGGCCAGGACGAACGCCTCGTCCATCATCACTGTTCCGTAGGTCGTGAAACCCTGCTCGGCGATGCCCAACTGGTAGCTCAGGGCCGCTGCCATGATGAACGCCGTGAATCGCTGCCGCTCGCCGCCGGACATCGATCCGGTGTCAGCGTGCATGTACACCTCAGTCTTCTTGCCACCCCGCGGGCCTTGGATGGAGCGGTGCTCCTTGCACAGGATGAACAGATGTCCGCGGACATCCAGCACCTCGGCTCGCCACCGCCGGTCCTCGGGGGTCTGCGAACCGAGCCGCTTGACCAGGGTTTCGAGCGACTTGTAGCGGTTGGTGAGTTCGACTTCGTCGTCCGCCTCGGGCGGGGCACCGGCGCCCGAAGATGCGCCGGCCGCGCGGGACGGACGTGTGTGGCGCGTCTTCAACGCGTTGTGGATGGCGTCCTTGAACTGCTTCGCGGTGGCGGGCAGCGTCTGCTTGATGTCGAGTTCCAGGAAGCTGCCCTCGTGGAAATTGACCTCTGACAGGATGCCGTTGAGGGGCAGGATGCGGCTCGTGATGGCTCGGCGTTCCTCGTCGAGCAGGTGGAGCAGTGTGCTGAACGATTCGTGCGTGCGCTGGTTAAAGAACTGCCGGAATTCGGCCTCCTGCGCGGGCAGGCCTTCACTGACGATCTGGTGATAGCGGGACTCGAACTCCCCCGCGGCGCCGATCGAGGTGCCGTGGTCCGCGGAAATGGCGGTGCCCCATTCGCGCACGAATCCTTCGAACATGCGCGTCAGCCGCTCGGCCAATGCCTGCCCGCCCGACTCGGCGGCGTGCAGTTCCGCCAGAAGCTTGCTCCGGACTTCGGCAGCCAGTGTGTCGAGTTCGTGGAGCTCGCTCACCCCGCCGAATGCGCTGAAGTACGGTTCGAGGGCAGTGACAGTAGCGCCCGACGGCGGCGCCTGGTCAAGGCGGTTGCGCGCAGCATCCAGAAGGGCGTCAGCCGTGGTCATCTGGTGGTCGAGCGTTTTGTACTCGCTCTGCAACACCGCCGCCGAGCCTGTGGAGAACTGGTGCTTTTCGCGCACGGCCTCGATGTTTGCGCGCAAAGGTTCCAAGTCGGCCTGCGCTGCCAAGGCATCCTTGAGCCGCTGTTCGATCTTCGCGAGCTCCTCGGCCGCCACTGCTGCAGAGACCTGTTCCCACCCCCGCTCGTCGTCGGCGATGCGGCGCAACGCTTCGAGCTGGCGCGTCATGCCTTGGTGGGAATCCTCGCGGCTTTGGGCGAGTTCCGCGGCCTTCAGAAGCTCATTTTCGAGCTCGCCGACCTTCGCCGCCACGAGCTCCAGCTTGGAAGCATTGTCGAAACCGAGAACGTAGTCCTGCCGGCTCGTGAAGCGATCGTCCTTCTCGACTGTGTGCCTGTTGCGCTTGACCACTCCGCCCAGGCTCAGGCCCTTGTCCAGCTGGGCGAGCTCGTCGGGGTCTTCCACGCACGGGTAGGCGAAATCGAGGGCGATCCGCTCGCGGATCCACTCAGCTGCCTCTGCGACGGAGTCGCCCCTCGCCCCCAACGTGAGGATGTTCAGCTTCGTCAACAGGTCGCCGTCGGACACGTCCTCCACAGCCAAAGCGCCGCCCGCGAGCGGTTTGGAAACATCCACTGCCCGCAGCGCTCCGCGGACGGTGTTGTCGTTCAGGTAGCGCGTGACGGCGGCAAAGTGCTCGCCGGGAACCAGCAGCGTCGTTGCGAGGTTACGCAAGGCGCGCTCGGCCGCGGGCCGCCACTGTTCCTCCCCCTCGGCGAGGTCGATCAGCTCGCCTCCAAAGGGCATACGGTCCTCCGGAACGCCGGTGGCTGCGGCGATCGCGGCGCGGTTTTCAATGCTCGACGGTGGCAGAAGGGACTTGCGCGTCTTCAGCGAGACGAGCTCCTGCTGGGCTGCGGCGAGCTCACGTTTCTTGGTGGCGTGGCCGTCGAATGCTTCGAAGCGGAGTTCCCTCAGCGCTTCGGAATCGTCCTTGAGTTCGGCCGAGCGGCTCGCGGCCTGCTCGTGGGCCTGCTCCCAACCGTCAGCCGTCCACTCAAGGTTGAGTCCGGCGTCGGCCAATGCTTGGCGGGCCGCTTCCTCGACCTGCTGGCGGAGCTTGAGGCCGACCCGGGCATTTTCGAGCGACTGCTCGATCGCCGAAATCGCGTTCCCGCCCTGGTTGTTGTAATCCGATTCGAGCTGGCGAAGCTCCTTGGCGAGCGCGTCCCGGACACCCCGCTCAGTGCTGAGCTCCTTTGCTTTCGACTGGGCAAGGTCCTTGAACCGGGCCAAGGTCTTTGCATGGACCGTGACCGAGAGCTGCTGCTTGTAGGCGTCGAATTCCTCGCCGCTAAGCTCCCGGAGCCGGTTGGCCTTCAGCAGCGACTGGGCATACTCCTTGTTCATCCCGGGAACGGGGGCGAGCTGATCGCGCTGCTGGCGGACGTCCTCCAGCCGCTGCCTGATGGACATGAGGTTGCTGAATTCCTCGACGACGTCGTCCGCAGCAGTGAGCGTGGCGGGCGCGTCGAGCACCTGGTCGCGGAAGAACGTGTTGACGCTGCCGCCGAGCCCCTTACCGGCCTGGATCACGCGCAAAAGCGGGAGCGCCTGGTCCGAATTGATGCCGAGAAGCCGGCGGAAACGCTCCGCAAAGGCCTTGTGGACATCGAAGATCTGGGCGTCCGGGAAGATGGTCTCCAGCGCGCCCTTGGTGAAGCGCTTCTCCGCGATACCCTCGATCTCCCCAAGATCCAGAGGCTTGTTGTCAATCACGTAGAACCGGCCGACGCTGGACTCAGTGCCGTTCTTGGGCAGGTCAAAGAGGGCCGAAATAGTGATCTTGGTGCCGGCCGCGTTGTCGAACGTCAGCGCGACGGCGGACCAGGTGGCACCGGGGCGCTGGAAGGCACTCGCCGAGCCCTCGCCCACGGCCTTGTCGCCCACTTTTCCACGCATGTACGTAAACGTGGTCCTCTTGTCCTCCACAGCCCCGCCGGCCCGCTGTGCCGCAGCCTCGTTGGAGCGCGGACGGGCATCGAAGACGCGCAGCATGGCATCGAACAGCGTCGACTTGCCGACGCCCGAATTGCCCGTAAGCAGCGTGCCGTTGCGGTCCACGTGCATCGTGTGGGCGCCATGGAACGTGCCCCAATTGACTACCTGGACCAAGGCGAGGCGCATCTGGCCCGGGTTCGTGAGTTCGCCGATCGGAAGCATCGTCGCTATGGTCATTTGGCCGCCTCCCTAGTGGTCTTCGCTATTGTGGTCGCCTTTGCCCCCGCAGCCGATGCCGCCCCCGCCCCTTCGCCGGACGGCACTGCTGCAAGCAGCAGGCCGTCCGGCTCCGACAGCGGCAGTGGCCTTCCCAACACTCGCAAGCTCGCGTCGGGGCCCTCGGCCAGTGCCTTAGATGCCACTCCCCGGGCGGCATCGGCTGCTGCGGCGAGGGTGTCGGCGCCTAATGCGTCATCCACGTCGGACTCAGCGACGTTGGGGTTGGGGTCGTCGCCGTCGTCGTCCGGTTCTGTTAGTTCTATGAGGGGTTCCGTGCCTGATTCGTCGGCTGCTACTGCGATCAGTGCCTCGATTTGGGCCGGGATGTCGCCGATGTTTTCGAAGGGGAGGGCCAGGGGGAGCGCTCTGGAGATCGCGAAGGTGTCGTCGATGCCTGTGGCGAGGAGGAGTTGGCGGGCAAGGAGCTTCGTGACCGTGCGGTTGACGACGTCGGTGTCACGGAGGGCATCTTGTTGGCCGGATGGCTGGTAGTGCGCCACGAGTTCGGCGATTTCTTCGCGAGTGATCACCGGGTCGTTCTGGGCCGTGACATGGCGGTCGAGGAGGAGCCTCAGACGCAGAAGCACAATGGTTTCCACCCGGCTCAACGCGCGTTGCTGGCGAAGGATGCTTGAGCGGGTGCTGCCTCCGATGGCTTCGGGATCGACGGGTCGGAGCACCGCGATCTTGCGTTCGTGGTCGAGTTGCAGGTTCAGGAAGAGCTCGGAAAGCCGGCTGCGGAGGATCACTTGGTTGTCGAGAAGGGTGGTCCAGAGCTTTTCGTCGCGGCCGCCGTCGACATAGGGGCCCTTGAGCAGCCGTACGAGGGCCTGGCGGACCTTCATAGGCAGGACGCCGGTGTCGCCCGGGAACAGCGCCGCGCCGTCGACGAACGTGTCGCGGGGCGTGACCCGGAACGGATCCGGGTGGACATGTCCATCCTGCGAAGCCGATGACGCCGCAGTTTCCGCCGTCGAGGAATGCGCATGTCCGTCCTGCGAAGCCTCGGACTGGACATGCTGCGTTATGTCCACTCCTTGCTCCGAAGAGGGGGCATGCTCGGTGGGGTGGGCGTCAGTCATCGGAATCCTTAGTCAGGGTCACGAGCGGCAGGTACGCGGTGCGTGTGCTGCCATCGATTTGTTCGAAGTCGATGTTTTCCCAGGCTGCCCGGTCGAACGCCGCGCCGCCGTGCAGCGCTTCGGACAGCAGTGCCCGGACAGTGTTGATGTGCCGTTCATCCTCCGGGAGGTTCGCCCAAGCCCCCGCCAGCGTGGAGGCGCCCGCCATGGCGGAGCGGACGAGGTCGGGCCTTGCCTTCGCGGAGCGCAGCGAACGGACCCGGTCCGAATCGCTGAACGCGATGGGGTCGGCGAGCTTTGGAGGCGCCGCGAACTCATCCGGATCGAAGAGTTTGACCATGGCGAGCGATTCAAATCCCGCATTGAACAACATCGGGCCGCGGACCAGGCCGGGACGGTCGCGTTCGTAGGGCATGGACCGGATAGCCTGTTCGGCTTCGCGCAGGACCTGCCGGAGCCGGACAGACTGGCGGATGTCATCGCTCTGGATGTAGTTGTTCAGGCTTTCGGACAGCCGGCCGTAGATGCGTTGGATCTGGCTGTGCTGGGTACGCAATTCCGCCACGAGGTTCTTAAGGGTTTCCCTGTCCTCCTGGCTGAGGTCGTCTGCGAATTGGCGGCTCAGCACGTCACCGATCGCCGAACGGAAGCGCAACTGTTGCTGCGGGTCCTCGAGGAACGCCGTGAATGAGCGGAACGTGCGCCCTTCGGGACTCTGGCGCAAGCGTTTGTCTGCCTCCAGGACCTGCGCCATGGTGGCACCCTTGCTGAGCGATTCCTCGATGACCTGGTTGCGGAGCTCGCCTACCAATTCTTCGATGCGGTCACGCATCTTCTTGTAGTCGGCAGGCAGGCTCGCCGCAAGGTCCAGGATGTTCCCGGCCGCTTCGACGGCTTCCACATCGTCCAAAAGACCGTCGAAGTCGCCCGAGCTGATGTCCTCGATCAACTGCTGACGCTCCTGGATCTCCTCTTCAAGGGATTCCAAACGGGCGCTTTGGTCCGGGTTCGTCTCGTTGGCGAGCTTTTCGACGTCGCCGAGCAACGTCCCGAGCCGGGAACCGTTGAGGGTGGAGCGTTCGCTGGACAGGCTGTCCAGGAAAGCCAGGACGCGCGCGGCGGCCTCGGTGATTTCGTAGACGATCTGGCCCGACTGGCTGCGCCGGGTCAGGAACTGCTTGCGGGTCCATTCGTCGGCAAATGCCTTGCCGCTCCCCTGGCCGCCCAGCCCGGGATCCTGCCTGCGGAGCTGCTCCAGGAAAGCGTCGACGTCGGCATGGAACTCTTCGAGCGGAAGCTGCGGCCTTGTCCGGGTGAAGGATGCCTGGAGCACCGCGATGACCCAAGGAGCCGAGCGTGTGAGGGCCCACGCGGGGCCTTTGGTCAGGAGTTCGAGGTCCCTGAGCCGCGCACTGATGGCATCGGCTGAGGACATTGCTGAGCGGGACACTTACTCTCCTTCAGCTGCCGCGGAACCTTCTGGCAGCGGAAATCCCGGAAACTGCCCCGTACAAGGTTAACGCAGGGTGCACCGCAACCCTTCCGTGATCTACCTGCCGGTATGGTTTCGATCGCGTATCAACAGGCCCCGCGCCGGTGTTGTTGCTGGCTGAACCATTGATTCCGCCCCTAGTGTCGACACCAACGACGTCGACGCTCCGACGTCGGCTTTGGCAGCGTTGCGGAGGGGACCCAATGCAGTTCGACTTGACGACCTTAGACAGCAGCAGTTATGTCTTCGCGGGAACATTAATCCTTGGCCTGGTTTTGGCAGCCTTCATCGCGGTAGCGGCCATGGCCGCGCTTGCGTTGGTCGGAGCCGGGAGCCTCGCCTGGTACACCTTGAAGAACGTGCTGGGCGGGCTGGTCCACGGCATCAATTTTGCGTGGGACCAGCTTGTCCACCAGGCCGGAAAAGTGGAACTGCCGGTGGAATTCCCGGCGCAAACCGCCCCTAGCACAGGTACCTACCCGCGGGTAGCATTGAGGGACAGCTAAAGGGTCCCCCACCCGAGGCGGATCCTGGGCTCGAACCGGCACAACCGGCAAGAGGAGTCCTCCCATGACCTCCGCCACTGACAACAAAAGCAACGGCGTCACTGCCGCAGAAGCCCGCGCCGTCGCCGAGGCCGCACGCGACACCGAATGGAACCGTCCGAGTTTCGCCAAGGGACTGTATTTGGGAGACTTCGATCTGGGGCTGATCCATCCCTGGCCCCAGGCAAGAGCCGAAGACATCGAGCGCGGCGAAGAGTTCATGGCGAAGCTGACGGAGTTCTGCGGCACCATGTCCGGCCGGGCCATCGAACGCGATGCCGAAATCCCGGACGAATACCTCGCAGGACTCACCGAATTAGGCGTTTTCGGCATGAAGATTCCGCGCGAGTACGGCGGCTTGGGCCTGTCGCTGGTCTACTACGGCAGGGCGTTGGCGCTGCTGGGATCAGTCCATCCGAGCCTTGGGGCGTTGCTTTCGGCACACCAGTCGATCGGGGTCCCGGAGCCGGTCAAAGTCTTTGGGACCCCCGAACAAAAGCAAGAGTACTTGCCGCGTTGCGCGGCCGGCGCCATCACAGCCTTCTTGCTGACAGAGCCCGACGTCGGCAGCGACCCTGCGCGGATGGGCTGCACCGCAGTGCCAAGCGACGACGGCGAGTCTTACCTTTTGGACGGCGTCAAACTTTGGACCACCAACGGCGTGATCGCCGAACTGGTAGTGGTCATGGCGGTTGTTCCTGCCCGCACCGCCCCCGACGGCACGGCACTCAAGGGCGGGATCACAGCCTTCGTCGTGGAAATGGACTCCCCCGGCATTACCGTGGAGAACCGCAACGCCTTCATGGGCCTGCGCGGCATCGAGAACGGCGTGACCCGGTTCCACCAAGTCCGCGTACCGGCAGCCAACCGGCTGGGCCGCGAAGGCCAGGGACTCAAGATCGCGCTCACCACGCTCAACACCGGCAGGCTCTCCATCCCCGGCCTATGCGTGGCTGCGGGCAAATGGTCGTTGAAGATCGCCCGCGAATGGTCCAACGCCCGCACCCAATGGGGCCGGCCGGTCGGAAAACATGAGGCCGTCGGCAAGAAGATCGCCTTCATCGCCGCCACCACCTTTGCCCTTGAAGCTGTTTTTGAACTGTCTGCCGAGATGGCCGATGCCGGCCAGAAGGATGTGCGGATCGAGGCGGCGCTGGCCAAGCTGTGGTCCACTGAACTCAGCTACACCGTGGCTGATGAGTTGGTGCAGATCCGGGGCGGCCGTGGCTTTGAGACGGCGGATTCCTTGGAGGCCCGCGGGGAGCGCGCGGTGGCCGCCGAGCAGTTGCTGAGGGACATGCGCATTAACCGGATCTTCGAAGGCTCGTCCGAGATCATGCGCCTGCTCATCGCCCGAGAAGCCGTCGATGCCCACCTGTCAGCCGCGGGCGAGCTTGCCTCCGCGGACGCAACCTTGCAGGAGAAGGCGCGTGCCGCCGTCGGCGCCTCTGGTTTCTACGCCAAATGGCTCCCTAAGCTTGTGGCCGGAGCCGGCATGGACCCCCGGTCCTACGGTGAGTTCGGGCGCCTCGCTAAGCAACTGAGGTATGTGGAGCGGGCTTCGCGCCGGCTCGCCCGCCAGACGTTCTACGGCATGGGCCGATGGCAGGCGAGGCTCGAATACAAACAAGCGTTCCTCGGCCGGATCGTGGATATCGGGGCCGAGTTGTTTGCCATGGCAGCGTGCTGTTCACGGGCCGAGATGCTGCTGCAGACCGCACCGGAGCAAGGCGCGGCGGCGTACGAGCTCGCCGAGGCCTACTGCGAACAGGCGCGGATTCGCGTGGACGGATACTTCGATCAGTTGTGGCGGAACACCGACGACATCGATCACGAGTTGTCCTCGAACGTGCTCGCGGGCGACTACGCCTGGCTTGAGGCCGGAATCCTGGACCAATCCGAAGGAACGGGTCCATGGATCGCCGACGCCACCCCGGGTGCGTCGTCGAAGGAGAGCCTGCACCGGAAGTACCGCTAGCCGACGTCGCCGTCGAGGTAGTACCAGCGCCTGTCGATCCGCAGGAAGCGGCTGTTTTCGCGCTGGACGCCGCGTTCGCCGTCGGAACGGTAGTGCGCCGCGAACTCGACCGTCCCTTCGGTGTCCAAGGGGCCACCTCGGTGCGTCGCCAGGATGTCCAGCCGGCGCCATTCAATGTCCGGGTCCAGGTCCAGCGTGGCAGGCCTGGTTTCCGGGTGCCACGTGCGCAGAAGATAATCGCCGTCAAGGACCACAAAGGCCGAGTAGCGCGAACGCATGAGCTGTTCTGCCGTGGGCGCGTCGGCGTCTCCGCGGTGGAAGCGTCCACAGCACTCGGTGTACTGCTCTCCGGACAAACAAGGGCAAGCGCCTAGTCGGAGGCGGGCCGGATCGAGTGGCATTGGAGCCCTATCTGGAAGAGAAGGTGAGAGCTAGGCAACAAATTTTGTCACAGCAGATAACAGCTTCGAAACAACCTCGGCGAGCCGGAGTTTGGCGGATGATTCATTAACATTTCGCCCTTAGGCTAGATGACATGCCCGCAGACCTACGGTTGCGGCGTCCACCCCACAACTCTGGCTCGAGGAGGCTACGTGGAGGATCCAACAACACTTGGCCTCAATCTGACTTTTTTTGGAACGCTCGGGTTGGCTTTGCTGATGTTCCTTGGTTTGGCCTTCCTGATGGTTGTCACCTTGGTGCTGGCCGGCGTCGCGAAGCTGGTTTGGATCATCCTGCTCGCGATGGTGGGGATCTTCCCGAAGCGCGATGCCGTGCCGGTGGTGCACTTGCCCCCAAGGCCTCGGCGCGCCCCCGTCCCGTCGTCGGATTCCGAGGAATCGATGGTGGAAGACGCCTTGCTGGGCGCCGAGCCATCCTTTCCCCGGAAACCGCGTCCTGGAATCTTTGAGACCACAAGGTTGCTGTGGTCTGCGTGGTGGTCTGCTGTCCGGAACGTCCCATGGAAGTCGCTGGTTAACCCACGGACGTGGCCCAAGCCCGTCCAGATCAAGGACGGAATCGCGGCCACGGCCACCGCTGTAGCCACAACCCAGGCGAAGGAACATCCTTTTGTGGTCGCGATAAAGCTTGATCCTCCGGCGCTGAACAGCGAGTGGGCCGCCGCCGTCGCCGAGGCAGACGCCAGGGCGGCAGCACGCGAAGCTGAACGGGCGCAGAAAGCGTCAGGCGATGAAGAAGCGCCAGCCTCTGACAAGGAACCCGTTGAAGGGAACGCCGCGGAGTCGCCCGAGACTGCCGCGGCGGTCCGCGAACACCGGGGAGACCCCCATGGCGGCAAGCCTGTCTCTTCCGGCCGCGTGACAGCCTCTGCCGGTGCCCGCCCCCGGGCATAGCGCCCGTAGTCCCCGGCTGACCCAACTAACTCGCATTTGTTGTCGTTTTGGCGCCCGATAACGACACCTACTGCGAGTTAGTTGGGGCCGCGCCCAGCCTCAGGCGGCCAGTTGCCTGAACCCGGCCCCGTGGTAGATGAGGGGCTCGGCGTCGTGGTTGATCTCTACGGACTTCACTTCGAGGACGACGATCGCGTGGTCGCCCGCGGGGGTTTCGGAGACCACTTCGCATTCAAGCACGAGCGCCGCGCCGTCGATCAGCACCGCACCTGCGTCGCTCGTCGAGGTCGCAAGGCCCTCGAATCGGTCCTTGGTCCGAGAGGAGAGCTGCAGGCACACGGCTTCCTGGCCTTGGGCCAGGATGGAAACACCCAGACGAGGGGCGCGCCGGAGTTTGGGCCACGTGGTGGAGGAATTCTGCACCGCGAACATGACCAGCGGTGGTTCGAGCGAGACTCCGACTGTGAAGCTCGATGCCACCAGGGCCTCCGGTGCGAAGCCGACCATGGCACTGAAAGCCGCCACGCCTGAGGGAAATTGCGCGAACGCCTGCTTGATCGAAGCGGCTCCATCCACCGTTGCCTGGGTCATGGCGGGTTCCTTTCTCTGTAGTTTCGTGCCTGCCTTCTACTAATTCACCGGAAGCCAATAACGGCAATATTTGTGTATTCGCGTGTCGATTCAAGTCAATTCATAATTCGTCATGCGCTGTTTTCATTACCCCGCAATACGAAAAGCGAAGAATTTGTACGTTTTTCGAGTGCCCCGGCCACGGCATGTGTAGCGTCGTGTCAATCCATTGCACAGCCTTGATTCTTCACGGAGGAAGCCGGAGATGAGCCTCGACGAGCTTCGAACCCTGGGACGCACAGGCGCCCTGATCAGCCCCCTCACCTTGGGAACCCTCAACCTCGGGACGGGCTCGGCGCCCACAGGCGCCGAAGAAAGCATCCGCATTATCCATGCGGCCCTGGACGCCGGCATCACGAGTGTCGATACCGCCGACATCTATTCCCAGGGCGAGGCAGAGGCTATTGTCGGCCGCGCCCTGCATGGCAGGCGGGATGACGTTTTCCTTTCCACCAAGTTCCACGGACAAATGGGGTCGAATCCCGCGCATGCAGGCAATTCCCGGCGTTGGATCATGAAAGCGGTGGAAGGCAGCCTGCACCGCTTGCAGACGGACCGGATCGACCTCTACCAAGCGCACCGTCCGGACTACAACACCGACGTCCTGGAAACGATCACGGCCCTCAACGACCTCATCCGGCAGGGCAAGATCCTCTACTACGGAACGTCGGTGTTCACGCCGTCGCAGCTTGTGGAGGCACAGTGGATCGCCACCACGAACCACCTCATACCGCCGGTGGTGGATCAAGTGCCCTATTCCTTGCTGGTCCGTGCGAATGAGCGCGACGTCTTCGCGATCACCCAGCAGTACAACCTTGGCGTGCTCAGTTATGGACCGCTCGACGGCGGCTGGCTCTCCGGAAACTACCGCGTGGGAGTCCCCCAGCCCGCAAGCTCCCGCGCGTCGGCCGTTCCCGGGCGCTTCGATGTCTCGGCACCTTTCAACAGGAACAAACTCCTGGCGGCCGACGCCTTGGCCCGCGTCGCCGAACGGCATGGACTCACCCTTATCCAGCTTGCTGTCGGCTTCGCCCTGAATCACCCGGCCGTCAGCAGCGTGGTTATCGGTCCACGCACGGAGGACCATCTGGTCGATTACCTCAAGGCCGCGGATGTTGTCCTCAACGAAGCCGTCCTGGATGCCATTGACGAAATCGTGGCGCCCGGCACCAACTTCCTGGAGCGCGACGCGGGGACCGTCGTCCCGCACCTTGAATACGCGGAACTTCGACGCCGGTAATCGGCTTCGTGGACAACAGCCCAGGCCGCGCGCCGACTATACTCGTTCGCAATCATGACTAGCCTTCCGACTTCCGCCCAAGCATCAAAAACCGGCAATGTGCGCATTGACGCCTGGCTGTGGGCTATCCGCGCTTACAAGACCCGCTCCGCAGCGACGACCGCTTGCAGGGCGGGACACGTGCGAATCAACGGGAACCCGGTCAAGGCCTCGCAGTCCGTGATTATCGGCGACACCATCCGTGTACGGCAGCCCGGCTTCGAGCGCATCCTTGAGGTCCGCAGGCTCATTGCAAAGAGGGTAGGGGCCGAAGCTGCGTCCCACTGCTTTACCGACCGCACTCCGGAGCGCCCCGCCGCGCCAGCCCTCGGGCTGCCGCAGCGCGATCGCGGCGCAGGACGGCCTACCAAGAAGGACCGGCGCGATATGCAGAAACTGAAGGGACAGTAGCCCGCGGAAAAGCAGGACGGGAAGCTCGCTGCAAGGCCCGGCGTCGAGCAGTTTTGTCCCTCGGCTCTGCAGGAGCGTGAGCGACGCGTAAAGTGACAAGAGACGCCGATTCTGGACGCCGCGCTGCCGAAGGAGAGAACGTGACCATTGACTGGGACGAAAAAAGGGCTTTGCTACAGGAGCCCAACATTGCTGCGGTGACGCAGCTGTGCGACGAACTGATGGCCAAAAGGCCCGGTTCCACCGTGCCTTACATCGATCCGGTGCATGACGAAGATGAGTGCCGGATCGTCACCCTCCAGACCAGCCCGGGGCGGGCTCCCACCTCGGGTTTCGTATCGCACCTGAACGACGACGACGCCGCCCGACGTGCGCAGCTGATCTATGACTCAGCCGACTTGGACGTCCGCTATGTCATGCCGTGGAACTGCTACCCTTGGGTCCGCGACCCGGAACTGCCGCCGGCACTGAGCGCACAGGAGAAGACCGACGGTCTCCGCCCGTTCCGCCAGTTCCTCAAGATCAACAAGCGGGTTTCCGCCGTCGTCGCTCACGGCGCGGAGGCCGCCGCTTTCCTGGCACTCTTTGAGAAGACCTACCACTCGCCGCTCCGGCAGCACGGGATCAAGGTCTACAAGGCCAGCGCGCTCGGTGGACGGGCATTTGCCTTGTCCGAGGCGAAGCAGCAGGAACTCCTGGCCAAGAACATCGAAACCTACAGGGACGCGATGCAGCGGGCAGGCATCCAGCACCTCTAGGGAAGCCCTTACGTCGCCGTAACGGCGCGAAGGACCTCCCGTGCCGTGTCTTCCCATCGCGGCAACACACTGCTGGCTGCCTCGGCTGCTGCCCGCCATCCCTCCCGCAGGGCAGGGTCGCCGAGCCATCTCCGAAGGAGCTTCTCCAACGATCCGATTCCTGCCGTGAGATCGATCGCTTCACCGGCACCGTGGGCGCCGAGCGCTTCGACGGCGCCGGTTCCCTTGCGCACGACTACCGGTATGCCGTGAGCCAGGGATTCCTGGACCACCATGCCGAAGGACTCCGAGTGTGAGATCAACAGACTGAGTTCAGCACGGAGCCACTGCTCTTCCAAGGCCGGGCCGGAAAGCTCACCTGTGGTTTCCACCCGCTTTCCAAGTCCATTCCGGAGGATACGCTCCCGCACGGCGGCGGCGTAGGAGGGGTCTGCTTTTGTGGACCCCACGAGCGCCGCGGTCCACGCCAGGTCCTTGATCCGGGCCAGCGCGTCGACGAAGAAGATCTGGTCCTTATTGGGGAGTAAGGCGCCCACCATCATGAAATGCGGTGCCGCCGCAGCGCCTCGTCGACTTGGGCGTTTTTTCGATGGGCGATCTACACCGGGGGTCGCCAGGTGCACGTTGCTCAGGCCTAAGCTTCTGGCTGCATCGGCGGAACGGGAACCAGTGCAGATAAGACCCGTCGCTGTGCGGAGCGCGCTCGTTTCCACTGGATCCTCGCCGGAAGGGGGCACGTGAAGCAACACCCAAACGTGGTGCCCTGTAGCGGTCGCTGTCTCGATTTCCATAGGCGCGCCCGTGGCGATCAGGCCATCGACAATGTAGATGGACTGATCGCCTCCGGAAAGTGCGTCGGCAAAGCTGCTCAGGTCTGAGGCACTCCCCGAAGGCCAGTCGCCGTCGAGCTTGCAGACCGAGACCTCTGCGCCCTGGGCGCGGAGGGCTTCAGCCAGCCTCGCGTTGTAGATGTTTCCCCCGGAACGATGGCGCACATTTGCGGGCAAAATCATATGGATCTTGACCACGGGTAGTCCTCCATCACGCTGCTCGTTTGGCCTCACGGTCCTCAGACCATGGTGTTGACCATATAGCCCGTCCAGCTTGCGGGGAAGGCGAACTACATGCCCGCTGCTCTGCATCGGCTGTAGATTGTGGGCATGGGACAGACTTCTTCAGACCGTCGGGATGTGTTCGCTGACCGGCTCTTGGGTGTCGCGGAGTTCACCCACGCACACTGGTTCTTCGGCAATCTCTATGAGGCGCTCGTCAAAATCCCGGACCGGGTCGCGGCCTCGGAAGCGAGCCCCGGACTCCCTCGAACCCCCTTTGGGGCGGGAAGCCCCGGGCGCTACTACGCACCGATCGCACCGCTCAGTGCCCCTGCCGCCGTCGCAGCCCTGATCACCGGGTGGAAGCATTCCGGCAGCAGACCTTGGTTGATAGTGGGTGCCGCCAGCTCCATCACGGGCGCGGCCGCTACGGCCTACCTGCTTCGATCCGTCAACCCCAAGCTGTTCTTCAGCCCCCAGCCGCTCGACGAGACGCGCCGCAATCCGCTGTTGAAGCGGTGGTACAAGGTGCACGCCCTCAGGATCACAGCCAGCGCCGTTGCCCTGGCCGCCATCCGCCAGGCCCGGACGCTCCGGCTCAGAAGCCACGGATAGCCCTCAGCCGGGACCGCTATCCCGGAGGACGTGGCGGTTCCTGATCCGCGATTCGCCGAAATCAATTCCCACCTGGCCAATCTCCCACGGTCCGCGGCCCCCGCGCATCGGCCTGCCCACAGCCACATGGGGTACCCAGTGAGGCGAACGGAATCCAAGGGCAGGGGAGCTGAGGATGAAGTCGTCGATGTTGTCGACCAGCAGTTCATCCAGGAGTTCATGAAGGGCGTGCACGAGGGAGACCTGATAGTCGCGCACCGAGGCGGGCACATCCACTTCCAGCCCGCACACTCCGCCGCTGCCTAGGACGATCAGCCGCTCGGCACTACCGGAGAAGGCATCCAGCACCGGCAGGGCTTCAAGCCACGCGATGGTCTTGAGCAGGGCGGACTCGGCGCTTGTGTTGCCTTTGGTCCAATCGGCCACGTCCCGGCAAAAGTCATCCAGGACGCCCAAGTGCAACAGCGTCATGTGCAATCCCCGCGGCCTGCGCAAGGCAAACACGTACCGCGCCAACTGCTCATAGTCCGAAGGCTCAGCCCCGACACCGAGGACCGGCACCTCCACCGTGATGGGCGGTGCTACCGGTGTCGTTGAATCCCATCCCCCGCGCGGACGGTTGGCCATGGATGTAATTATGCTCCGGCAGCAGTTGGTTCGCCTCAGGAATGCCGGTTCGACCGACTGGCCTATCGAGTGTCTCTCAGTATCTGAGGCAGGAATCCCATCTGGTCGAGGCGCCATGTCAGCAACGGTGTCAATTCACTCGGTACCAGGCGCAGGCGGTAAGTCCTCCTACCGTCGCCAATCGGATCGATGACGCCTCGATCAAGGAGCTTCCGGATGTTCTGGCTACGCGTTGCAGCCGAACCCGGGAAAGCGGATTCAAGGTCGGCGGCTTTCGCTTCCCCCTTCTTCGCGACGATGAACAGGGCGCTTGCTTCATTCGCCGTAAACCGAGCTGTCTGCAGTCCTCTTCGCAGAGCGGGCAGTAGAAGTTCTTCCGTGACGAAACCCTGAGTCCCCAACATCGAAAGTTTCCTCATGTCAGCCAGGAGTCCCTCCAAAACATAGGTAGACCACCGGACGAGCGCCGCAGGCTCTAGCGAATCCGCGTCCTCGAGACGTTCGTAGTAGAGACCTCTGTTCTGGCCAAAGACGGCAGTGGGGTTCAGCCCGCGGTAGCCGGCGGCGTCGGAGAACCCATGCCGCCTCATCGCCGCGTACGTGAGCAGTCTTCCAACGCGCCCGTTTCCGTTCCCAAATGGATGAATCCATACGAAGCGGTGGTGGGCCAAAGCGATTTTCAACAGTTCAAAGTTCTGCTCGACATCTGCGTTGATGAAATCCAGGAGTGAAGTCATGTCACCGTGGACATCACCCGGAGCGGGCGGGCGATGGGCAGATCCGCTGATGGTGACATCGCTCAGCCGGTATGCGCCAGGCGTACGATCGCCCTCACGCTCAAGCCCTTCAACCGATATTCGATGGATTTCCCGAACAAGTCCGTGTGTCAGCGTGGTTCCCGGGCTCACCGTTGCATCGATGAAGGCCGTTGCTTGTTGCAGCTGGACGATCTCTTTAACACCATCATTTGACTGCACATCGCCATAGCGATCGGCCCGTTCCACGCCCGCCACGGCGTCGACAATCGATGTGCGGTTTCCCTCGATACGCGCGCTCATGATGTTCGACATCAGCTGGAAGAGGTCCTTCAACTGCGAAAAGATCGCAGGATGCGTCGTTCCGTCGCCCATGTCGCTACGAATCCGTTCAAGCTCAATGATGGCCTTGGCCAGCGGGGAACTGAACAGGAAGTCGGGAAACTCGATGGGCTTCATCGCATCAGGATTTTCGCCAGGGTATTCATAACAATTAAGACTATGCCCCGCTGTGCCCCTAGAAATCAACCCACTCGCCGCCATGAGAGCGTCAGACAATTAAATCTGGGGCATTCAGCATTTAATTCGAGGGCTCACCGAGCAAGCCAACATTGACACCACCCTGTGACCCGTGCCATATTCATAGAGTGAACCTGTCAGACAGCCGGACAGCCGGACAGGCCGCCACTGGACAGCCAGCCGTCAGCCAGAAAGCTGCGGCTGACCAGCGCACCGCCACAAGCGGCGCCGTCCCCCGGCCGGCCCAAGTGGCGCGGCCATCAAGCTCCCGGCCCCTCGCCCGCTTCAGTGCAGCGGAAGCCGTGTTCAGCGCCATCCGCCAGGACATCGAAGGCGGAACCGTGGAAGTGGGGGCCAAACTCAGCTCTGAAGCCACCTTGGCCACACAGTACGGCGTGAGCCGCTCGGTCATACGTGAGGCGCTCCGCTCGTGCACAGCGCTCGGGCTGACGGTGACCAAGACCGGCAAAGGCACGTTCGTCGTAGCGGACCGGGTGGCCAATGACCTCACACTCGGCCAGTACTCGGCACGGGACCTCAACGAGGCCCGCCCGCATATCGAAGTCCCGGCAGCCGGCCTTGCGGCGAAGCGCCGCAGCCCGGAAGACCTTGAACACCTCAAGGAAATCGTGGATTCAATGGCAGCCGAGACCGACCCTGAGACCTGGGTCAGCCTCGACGCCAGTTTCCATTCTGCCATCGCCCGCGCAAGCGGCAACAAGGTCTTCGAAAGCGTTGTCGCAGACATCCGCGAAGCCCTGGCCCATCAATCCGAAACCTTGAACATGGTGGCCGACCGCCAGCATGTTTCAGACGATGAACACCTCCGCATCGTCGAAGCCATCGAAGCCGGCGACGCCCCCGCCGCCGAAGCCGCAATGGCAGACCATCTCAGCGCCGTCAGCGTTGCGTTGGACACCATCCTCAGCAAATGATCCACCAACTGAAGGAATTCATGCCCACCCCGCATGCAACGCGCACCGCTATGCCCGCCACCACCCCGGCAGCAGCGAATCCAACCACCCCACGCCACGTCCCCCTCGCGGAACAGACCCGCGACGGCTTGGTCGAGAGCATCCACTACGGCTCCCTTATCGCCGTCGGGCCGGACGGCGAAACGCTCCTCGAAGCGGGCGAACCCGACGCCGCGTTCTACCCACGGTCCTCCCTCAAACCGCTGCAGGCGGTCGCCATGGTCCGTGCGGGACTCAAGCTTCCGGAGAACCTCCTCGCCCTCACCGCGGCAAGCCACTCCGGCGCCGCGATGCATCTCGACGGCGCCGCTCGCATCCTCGAAATGCACGGCCTGGACCAAAGCGCGTTGGAAAACAGCACCGACCTCCCTTACGGCACCGCCGAGCGCGAAGAATGGCTCCGCGCCGGCGGCACACCCACCCAGTTCGCACAGAACTGTTCCGGAAAGCACGCTTCCATGGCCGCCACGTGCGTGATCAACGGCTGGCCGGTCCATGGGTACCTGCATCCCGAACATCCCCTCCAAATGCTGGTGAAGGACACCATCACCGAACTCACGGGCGAAGACGCAGCGGCCATCAGCACCGACGGTTGCGGCACCCCGCTCTTTGCCCACAGCCTGCACGGCATGGCCCGGGCCTATGGCCGTATAGCCGCGGCGGAAAACACGGAAGCAGAAGGCCAGGTAGCCCACGCCATGCGCGCCTTCCCCGAGATGGTGGCCGGCGAGGGTCGCGACGTCACAGCGATCATGCGTACGGTACCGGGGCTGCTCGCCAAGGACGGCTTCGAAGGCCTCCAGCTCATCGGCCTGCGGGACGGCACCGGCATCGCCATCAAGATTTCCGACGGCGGCGACCGCGCCCGCATGCCCGTCACCGTCCGCGTCCTTGAGGAACTAGGGCTCGACGGCGGCCAGCTCGCCACGCTCGCCAGCGCGCCCGTGTTGGGCGGCGGCCATCCTGTTGGCGTGCTCCGTGCCGCGAACTTCCTCGCATCCAACTGACTTCGACTGAGTCCAACTGACGTAGCCAAACAAGCACAAAGACCAAAGGACAGCAATGACATCTGCCGTGCACTCCACGACAATTCCAGGGTTCCGCTCCGAACACGATCTCCTCGGGGACCGCGACGTCCCTGCTGATGCCTACTGGGGCGTGCACACGCTGCGTGCCATCGAGAACTTCCCCATCACCGGCCACCCGCTGGCCAGCAACGCCAACCTCGTCAAGGGCCTCGCCGCAGTCAAGCTCGCCGCCGCCCGCACCAACCGCGAGCTCGGCCTCCTGGACGACGAACGGGCGGACGCCATCGAGCAGGCCTGCCAGGACATCTTGGACGGCAAGCTCCACGAGCAGTTCATGGTGGACGTCATCCAGGGCGGTGCTGGCACCAGCTCCAACATGAACGCCAACGAGGTCATCGCAAACCGGGCCCTTGAAATCCTTGGCCACCCCAAGGGCGACTACGCCAGGCTGCACCCGAACGACCACGTCAACTTGAGCCAGTCCACCAACGACGTCTATCCCACCGCCGTCAACCTGGCCACCATTTTCTCGGTCCAGGGCCTTCTTTCGGCTCTTCAGGAACTCCAGGTCGCGTTCGCGGAAAAGGGCGAGGAATTTCGCACCGTGGTCAAGATGGGCCGCACGCAGTTGCAGGACGCCGTCCCCATGACCCTCGGCCAGGAATTCGGCGGTTACGCCGTGACTGTGGGCGAGGACCGGGCTCGACTGGCCGAGTCCCAGCTGCTCATCCACGAGATCAACCTTGGCGCCACTGCCATCGGAACCGGCCTGAACGCCCCCGTCGGATACGCCGCAGCAGCCTGCAGGCACTTGGCCGAGATCACCGGCCTGCCCCTGGTCACGTCGGTCGACCTCATCGAGGCCACCCAGGACGTGGGTGCGTTCGTCCACCTCTCGGGCGTGCTCAAGCGCGTCGCCGTCAAGCTTTCCAAGATTTGCAACGATCTCCGCTTGCTGTCCTCCGGACCGCGTGCGGGACTGGGCGAGATCAACCTCCCGGCTGTGCAGTCGGGATCGTCCATCATGCCAGGCAAGATCAATCCGGTGATCCCGGAAGTGGTCAGCCAAGTGGCGTATGAAGTCATCGGCAACGATGTCACTGTCACCATGGCAGCCGAAGCCGGACAGCTCCAGCTGAACGCCTTCGAGCCGATTATCGTCCACAGCCTCCACAAGAGCATCTCCCACCTGGAAGCCGCGTGCCGCACACTCACGTCGCGCTGCATCCGGGGCATCACCGCGAACACCGAACACCTGCGCCTCACGGTAGAGCAGTCGATCGGACTCGTCACGGCACTCAATCCGCACATCGGCTACGCCTCCGCCACGGCCATCGCGCAAGAAGCGCTGGCAAGGGGCAAGGGCGTCGCCGAGCTCGTTCTCGAACACGGCTTGCTGACCTCGGAGCAGCTCGATGAGCTCCTCCGCCCCGAACGCCTGGCCAACCTCAGCAACTAGGCTGAGCCGCGCAAGACGACCGATGACGGCGGCCCCCACCAGCCGCCGTCGGGCCTGAACGCGCGAAAATACAGGCCGGACGGCGAGATCCGGACCCCCAACAGGACACCCCTAAGGATTCCCATGACCAATGCACCCATCACGGACCACACGGTCCCGCCACAGGCGCACGCCACTGAAAAGCTCCTCCACGCCGAGGACAAGGGCTATCACAAGAGCCTGAAGCCGCGTCAGATCCAGATGATCGCAATTGGCGGCGCCATCGGCACCGGCCTGTTCCTGGGTGCCGGCGGCCGCCTCAACGCTGCGGGCCCCTCCCTCGTCATCGCGTATGCGGTCTGCGGCTTCTTTGCCTTCCTGATCCTGCGCGCCCTCGGCGAACTCGTGCTGCACCGCCCGTCGTCGGGCTCCTTCGTCTCCTACGCCCGCGAGTTCTTCGGCGAGAAGGCTGCGTTCGTTTCCGGTTGGTTCTACTGGATCAACTGGGCCACCACCACCATCGTCGACACCACCGCCGCGGCCCTCTACATGAACTTTTTCGGCAAATATGTCCCTTGGATCGGCGTCGTCCCGCAGTGGGCCTGGGCACTTATCGCGCTTCTGGTGGTGCTTTGCCTGAACTTGGTCTCGGTCAAGGTCTTCGGCGAAATGGAGTTCTACTTCGCCCTGATCAAGGTGGCTGCCCTGGCGGCGTTCCTGGTGATCGGCACGTACTTCGTCATCTTCGGCACGCCGGTACCGGGCCAGGAAGTGGGCTTCAGCCTCCTCGCGGACCACGGCGGGATCTTCCCCACCGGCATGCTGCCCATGATCATGCTCATGCAGGGCGTGCTGTTCGCCTACGCCTCGATCGAGCTCGTGGGGACCGCCGCGGGTGAAACGGAGAACCCCGAGAAGATCATGCCCAAGGCCATCAACTCCGTGGTCTTCCGCATCGCCGTCTTCTACGTGGGTTCCGTCATCCTGCTGGCGCTGCTGCTGCCGTACACCTCCTACGTCAAGGGTGTCAGCCCGTTTGTGACCTTCTTCGGCCACATCGGCGTGCAGGGCGTGGACGTGATCATGAACCTCGTGGTCCTCACGGCGGCGCTCTCGTCCCTGAATGCCGGACTGTACTCCACCGGCCGCATCCTGCGCTCCATGTCCGTGGCCGGTTCGGCTCCGAAGTTCGCCCAGCGCATGAACAAGGCCGGTGTCCCCTACGGCGGCATCGCCATCACCGCCGGTGTCTCCTTGCTCGGTGTTCCGCTGAACTACCTGGTCCCGGCCGACGCCTTCGAGATCGTCCTCAACGTCGCTTCCGTAGGAATCATCGTCACCTGGGCAACCATCGTCCTGTGCCAGATGCAGCTCAAGCGCTGGGCGGACAAGGGCTGGCTGAAGCGTCCGTCCTTCCGGATGTTCGGCGCCCCCTACACTGGCTACCTTTCGCTGTTGTTCCTGGTGGGCGTGCTGGTGATGGTGTTCATCGACTCCCCGCTCACCATGCTGGTCACGGCCATCGCCTGTGCGCTCATTGTGGTTGGCTGGTACCTGTGCCGCAAGCAAATCCACGAACTCGCCGCGGCCCGCGACGGCTTCACGGGCAGCTCTCCTGTGATCGCCAACCTTCCGGTTGCCGGTTCAGAGAACAAGATCTAGCCCTTCAGTACTGAGTGCCCGACGGCGGCACCTGCGGTTCCGTTCGCGCGGAACCTCAGGTGCCGCCGTCGTGCGTTGAGTCCCCCAACTGACTCGCATTTGTTGTCGTTTTGGGGGCTCATAACGACAACAAATGCGAGTCAGTTGGGTGCCAGACATCGGATCATTCGCCGTTAGGATGTAGCCATGGCTGTCACAGATGAAGCGATCAGCAAGATCAAGGACATGCTGATCCGCGGGGAACTCAAGGCCGGGGACCGCCTCCCGCCAGAGAAAGAACTGAGCGAGCGGCTCGGCCTCTCGCGAAGCTCTCTGCGCGAAGCCGTCAAGGCCCTCGAACTCATCCGTGTCCTGGACGTGCGGCGTGGGGACGGCACTTACGTCACGAGCCTTGACGCCAAGTTGCTCAACGAGGCAGTAGCGTTCGTCGTTGATCTTCATCAGGACCGTTCCATCTTGGAACTCTTTGAGGTCCGACGAATCCTGGAGCCCGCCACCGCGTTCATCGCAACAGGCAAGATGACCCCGACGGCGCTCACGGCCTTGCGCGCCACGATGGACGGGATCGACGAGAATACCGACGTCGAAGAACTCGTCGCACACGACCTCGAATTCCACGGCATCATCACCCAAGCCGCCGGAAACGACTACCTCGCCGGCCTGCTCGAGGCCCTCTCCAGCAGCACCGTCCGGGCCCGCATTTGGCGCGGCTTGACCCAGGAAAAGGCTGTGGCTCACACCCTTGCCGAGCACAAGGCCATCGCGGACGCCTTGGAACGCGGCGACGCCGAGCTGGTCCGGGCGCTTGTTACAGTCCACATCAGCGGCGTCGAAAGCTGGCTACGCCAGGCGCTCTAGCGCGCGCCGATGCTTCGCTGATGAAGCCCGTACGTCCGCACCGCGGTTCCCTCAAGAAACTCCGCCCGCTCACCCGAAGTGAGCTCCTCGGCGAGTTCCAGCAGCACTTCCAGGGTTCGTCCATACGGAGCACCCAAGGTGCTGACGGGCCAATCGCTACCGAACATGAGCCGTCCAGGACCAAAGGCATCCAGCGCCTCGTCCCAGAGCGGACGCAAGGCCTCCGCCGTGTACGGGACGCCCGGCAAGTGCAGGCCGGATACCTTGGCCACAGTGTTGGGGAGTTCGGCCAAAGCCCGGAAATCCGCGCGCCACAAGTCCATCGCCGCTGCATCGGCCAATGGTGGCTTCCCGAGATGGTCCAGCACGACCGTCAGCTCAGGCAACTCCCGGGCCAGCTGAACCGTACGCCCGAGCTGTCTCGGAAAGGCGTCCGGTACGTCGAACGCCAATCCGTGGCTGGCGAGCATGCGCAAGGAATAGCGGACTGTAGGCAACTCGAGGAAGTCGTCCCTGGGGTCGTTATGGACCAAGTGCCGGACGCCCCGGAACGCGGGGTTCCCCAGGAACCGATCCAGCTCCTGCTCCGCTTCGGCGGGCTTTTCGAGGGGAATCCACCCCACGACGCCGAGTACCCAAGGGGTGCGTTCAGCGACAGCGAGCATGGACTCGGTATCCGCGACGGTGTCGTCAGCCTGGACGAGCATTGCTCCCTCGACGCTCGCCGCGTCCAGGGTTTCCCGGGCCTCGGCTTCGCCGTAGCTGCGGAAGAGTCCGCCGTGCTGCGGGCCAAGCCACGCATAAGCCTCTGGCGCAAGCTCCCACAGATGCAGGTGGGAATCAATCACCCCGCCACACCTGCCAAAGCCGCCCACAGACCTTCGGGCAGATCCTCATTCATCCGCGCTGCGTTGGTGGACACTTGCTCCGGGCTGCTCGCCCCCACCGTCACGTTCACTACGGAAGGATGCCGCAAGCTGAAGTGGAGTGCCGCCGTCGGGAGTTCCACTCCGAAGTCGCGGCACACGCCGGCGAGCGCCCGTGCGCGCTCCACCAGCGCCCGCGGGGCACGCGCATAGTTGTAGCGCGCGTCCTCGGCGACCTCGGGTCGCGCCAGCAGGCCGGAGTTGAACACGCCCACGTTCACGACGCCGGTGCCGCGAGCTACGCAGCGGTCCAGGAGCGGAACACCGGGCTGCTCAAGCAAGGTATACCTGCCGGCAAGCATCACCAGGTCCAGATCCGCGGCTTCGACGCATTCAAGTGCGGCTTCCGCCGAGTTCGTCCCGACGCCGATCGCCTTCACCATGCCGTCCGCACGCAGCTTTTCCAGTGCAGGCAAGGCTTCGCCGATCCCCTTGGTGAGGTCATGGACATCCGGATCATGCAGGTAGGCGATATCCACGTGGTCCAGGCCGAGGCGTTCGAGTGATTCCTCGATGCTTCGGCGGATGCCTGCTTCGGAAAAGTCCCACTGGCGTTTACTCGTTGCCGGGACATCGAAACCTTCGGCGTCCTTCGCGCTGGCTCCGGCCGCATTCGGTACCAGCAACCGGCCCACCTTGGTGGACACGGTGAACTCAGTCCGGGGTTTCTCCCTAAGCACGGCACCAAGCCTGCGCTCGGACAGTCCCAAGCCGTAATGCGGGGCGGTGTCGAAGTAGCGGACCCCGGCATCCCAGGCCGCGTTGACAGTGGAGGCTGCTTGGGCGTCCGGCATGGCACGGTACAAATTGCCGATGCCGGCGGCGCCGAACCCGAGCTTGCCCAGCTGGCCATCCCATCGCGCCCCGCTCATGCCAGCTCCCATACCAACGGGATGCCCGAGTCATTGCCCGAATAGTCGTCCTGAACGTCCAGCAACTCCGCCATGCGGGCTTGCCACGGGACATTGGCCGGATGGTCCGCGAGCGCCTGGCGCATGGCTTGGTAGTCCGTCACCTCAACGAGGTGGAAGAGGTCCTGGCCGCTGCGCCAAATCCGCCAATTGCCCACGCCGGCCTCCTTCAGGGCGGCGACAAGTTCGGCGGGGATCCCCGCATGGGCATCCGCGTAGTCCTGTTCGGCACCCGGTTTGAGCCGGGTGTGCAGGGCGATGGTTTCCGGCACGCTACACCCCGGGCTTCAGGAAGAGTTCGACGACGGGCACGGCCACGTCCGGTCGCTGGACGGGCAGCTTCAGTGTCAGGGTACCTGCCGGCTGTCCTCCTGGGGTGGTGTTGATTGCCTCGCGGTCCGGTGAGATCTCGAGCATCGCGACTTCGGAGGCATCGTTGAGCAGCTGGGCGTATTCCACCTTGCCGGCGAGATCAGGGAGGTGGACGTATTCGAACGGCCACGCAAACAAGTGCACGTAAAGGCGGTCCCCGCGGCGCGTGTACCGGGCGTCTGCGGGCGGGGTCCAGATGGCAGGTCCTGCTCCGTAGATGGCCCGGGAGTGCAGCTTCATCCAGTCGCCGATGCCCCGGAGGGACTCCACGGCCCTCGGATCGAAATTCCCGCGGCCTGTGGGGCCGACGTTGAGGAGCAGGTTGCCATCCTTGGACACCCCGTCAACGAGCATCCGCACCAGCAGATCCACGGACTTGTAGTCCAGGTTGTCCCGGTCATAGCCCCAGCTGCCGTTCAGGGTCTGGCATGCCTCCCAAGGCACCTCGACGCCGTCCACCACCATGGGACCGGACGGTTGGTACTGCTCGGGCGTGGCGAAATCGCCGGGAATGTCCAGGCGGTCGTTGACGATGATGCCCGGCTGAAGTTCCCGGACCATCTTCAAGAGTTCCACGGAACCCCACGCCTCGCGGCCCTTGCCGCCCCAGATGTGCTTGTGGTCCTCGCTGGTGTAGGAGAAGTCGAAGAAGAGGTAGTCGATCTGGCCGTAGTTGCTCAGCAGCTCGCGCACCTGGCCATGGAGGTATTCGCGGTAGCGCGCCAAGTCGCGGCCCTCGTTGAGTTTTTCGGCGTCGGGGTTGTCCCGTTCGGGGTGGAACCCGTCGATGGTGAAATCCGGGTGGTGCCAGTCAATGAGTGAATGGTAGAAGCCTACCTTCAGGCCGAACTCCCGCAGCGCCTCGACGTATTGGGCCACCAGGTCTTGGCCGGATGGCGTCTTGCTGGATTTGTAGTCGGTCAGTGCCGAATCCCAGAGGCAGAAGCCCTCATGGTGCTTGGTGGTCAGCACCACGTACTTCATGCCGGCATCCTTCGCGGCACGGGCCCATCCCCGCGGATCGTAGAGATCCGGGTTGAAATGCTGGAAGTACTTCTCATATTCCTCGGCAGGAATGCGTTCGCGGTTCATGACCCACTCATGCCGTGCCGGCAGGGCATACAAGCCCCAGTGTACGAACATGCCGAACCGGGACTCCGTGAACCAAGGTGCTTGGGCGATCATTGCTGGTTACTCCTTCAGAGTTGTTCTGACGTTGTTGTGTCTTTGGGTTGTTAAACGTGGTGCGGTCTAGGGGGTGACGCAGCTAGCGTCCGCCAAAGCCGCTCGTGACGATGCCTTTGACGAGGTGTTTCTGCAGGAGGATCAGCAGCAAAAGGGTGGGAGCCATCGAAATCACCGAGGCGGCCATGACGAGGTGCCACTGATTACCCTGCTGGCCGAAGAACATCTGCAGCCCGAGCGGAATGGTACCGAGGTTGTTGACGTCATTGATCACTACCAGCGGCCACAGGAACGAGTTCCAATAGCTGATGAAACTGAAGACCGCCAGCACAGCCATGGTGGGCCTGGCCAGCGGAAGCATGACCAATAGGAACGTCCTGAGGGTTCCTGCGCCGTCCACCCTGGCCGCGTCGTCGAGTTCTTGGGGTACGCCAAGGAAGAACTGCCGGAGCAGGAATGCGCCGAATGCCGTGAACGCCCAGGGCACAATGAGTGCCTGGAAAGTGTTCACCCAGCCCACCTTCTGCATCATGACGAACATCGGGACGATCAAGACTTCTTGGGGAATCATCAGGGTTGCGAGGAACACCATGAACACCAGGTTCCGTCCCCGCCAGCGCTGCCGGGAGAAGGCGTACCCGGAGAATGCCGAAACCACCAGGGTGAGTGCCGTTCCAGCGGCCGAGACCAACAGACCGTTGCCCATGAAGCGCAGGAACGGCATGTAGTTCAGGGCCTCCTGGTAGTTCTGCCACCGGAATTCCGATCCGAACAGTTTCGGCGGAACGCTGAAGATCTCAGCAGGGGGTTTGAACGATGTGGCAAACATGTAGATCAGCGGGGACAAGAAGAGGAGCGCGATCAGGCAAAGGATCACGTAGCCGATGGCGGGCCGGATCCTTGCGGTCCATCGCCTTCCAGGCACTCCGGAGCCACGGGGACGGGCGGTGAGCGGGCGTATCCGGCTGGTTGTCTCAAGCATCGTAGTGGACCCACTTCTTTTGTCCGAGGAACTGGACTGCTGTCACTCCCAGGATGATGACGAACAGGATCCAAGCGGCCGCGGATGCCAGGCCGAGCTGGTGGAACTGGAAACCCTGGTTGTAGATGTACAGGACGATCGTCGAGGTGGCCGAGCCGGGTCCTCCCTTGGTGAGGATGAACGGCTGGGCGAAGACCTGGAAGGAGGTAATGAGGGTCATCATCGTGCCAAAGAAGATGGACGGCGAAATGAGCTTGAGCTTGATCCGCCAGAAGATGGTCCAGGCGTTGGCGCCGTCGATCGCCGCCGCCTCGGTGAGGTTCTCAGGGACGGCGTCCAATGCGGCCGAGAAGACCAGCATGTTGTAGCCGAACCCTTGCCATACGCTCATGACGACAATGGCCATCATTGCCCAGTGTTCGTCTCCGAGGAAGTTTGGCGCTGAAACTCCCATGGTGCTTTGGAGGGTGCCGTCGATGAATCCACCGGGTTGGTACAGCATCCTCCAGACGACGACGTTGGCCACCACAGGGGTGATCGAAGGAATGAAGAAGATGACCCGGAAGATGTGGCGGCCCTTGATGCGCGGAGTCAACCACGCGGCAAGGCCCAGGGAAACAACCAGGTTCAGGGGCACATAGAGGACCACGAACAGCACCGTGTTCGCGACAACCTGCCCGAAGATGGGATCGCTGAACAGCCGCTCGTAATTACCCAAGCCGAGGAAACTCGGTGTTCCCAGGAGTGGCCAGCGGAAGAGGCTGATGGCTAGGGAAACAACAATCGGCAACAGAGTGAAGATGGCGAGGCCGAGGCCATGCGGCAGGGCAAAGGCCGGTCCCCACATTGTCCTCCGGCCTAGCTGGGCATCCGGCCCGGCCTTCGCCTTCCTTTTCGCCCGCCCACTTGAGATGGTTGCCTCGACTTCAGCAAGCGGCGCCTTGGTTGGCTTGAGTAGTGTCATTTCTCATTCCTTTTGCGAAGAGTGCATGCCTGCCCGGCCGTTGCACAGGGACTGCCGGGCAGGCACCACACTGATCATCGGGGCAGCTGGGCCGCAATGTCCTTCATGACATCGGTTGCGCTTTGCTGTCCGTTGATGGATTTGACGAGGTACTGGTTGAAAAGCTGACCCAACTGGTCGCTGTTGGTGTTGCTTGGCATGGGCACGGCCGTCGCTTCGGCGCTCTTAAGGGTCTCCGCGACTCCCGGAATGCCCGCGTTGTCGATCCACTTCGTCTGCTGGGCGGTGCGTGCGGCCAGTGCGCGCCCGGCTGCCGCCAGATTCCCCAGGACCTTGTCGCCGGTCATTTCCTTGAGGGCGGCAAAGGCCTTGTCCGGAGTAGCGCATTGCTTGGAGATGCCCCAGCCGGAGCCGGCGCTGAAGGTCTTCCCGCCGCCAGGGCCCGCGGGAAGGGTGGTGACGCCTACTTTGAACTTGGCTTTGCCCTTGACGTCCAGCAGGGACCACGGGCCGTCAATATTCATTGCGGTGTTGCCGGCCAGGAATTCATTGGCGCTGAACGCCGGGTCGCCACCGGGCAGCTGCGGGGAGACCTTCTCCTTGTTTGTCAGGTCCGAAACCCATTGGAGTCCCTTGGCAAACGTCGGATTGCTCGCGTCCATGGTGCCGTCTTCCTGGAGGACCCGTCCGCCGTTGTAGGCGAGGACTTGCGATTCAACGAAGAGATCGGCCGTGTTGGGTGCGATGGCGTGCTTTCCGTTGGTCGACAGCTTCTTCGCGGCGGCCACGAACTCATCGGCCGTCCAGCCTGCTTTCGGGACGGGCACACCTGCGGCGTCGAACATGTCCTTGTTGTAGAACATCATCACCGGGCCCACGTCATACGGCAGGGCGTACAGATTGTTGTCAGCGCTGAGCCCCTTGATCATGGAGGGGTCGAAGGCGCTCAAATCCACGTTGTTCTTTTTGACGAGGTCGTCCAGCGGAAGCATGCCATCCTTGAGCTGCGCTGTCCGCAGGCTCTGGACCGCCACGAGGCACGGGGCCGTATTCGAGCTGAGCTGGGTGCTCATCTTGGTGAAGTAGTCCTGGAAAGTAGACCCCTGCAGGGTGATCTTCACATCGCCCAGGGTGTTGCTGACGTCATCGGCAACTTTCTCCCAGTTCTTCTGGTCTTCCGTACCGCCGACCCACATGGCCCAGGTCATGGCGGTCTTGCCGTCTGCGGTACTGCCGGACGAGTTGCCCCCGCAGCCTGTGAGTCCAATAAGGCCAAGTGCCAAGGCACCTGCCACCAACGCTTCTTTGCGCATATCTTTCACCACGTGCTTTCAGTAGGAAACTGTGCTTTCGAGGAATTTCGATGAAGGTTATTGCTGAGGAGTCAACGGATTGGACCCGGCGGCCCACATCGGGCCGTCGGGAAAGCTGTAGTCGGCCAGTGTTCCGCCGACCATTTCGCCGCCGGCACCGGGCGCCGAAGGCGGCCAGTAGCAGCCGTCGTGGACATCCACCGGAGTGACGAAGTGCTCATGCAGATGGTCGACGAAC
>NZ_JBFRHB010000043.1:0-29554 GCF_052115645.1 Arthrobacter sp. 2MCAF14
GGCCTCCATGACCGAACTCAAGGCCATGAACACGACCCCCGCCACGCCGATCGCGGAGGCGATTTTGCTTCCCGAACTCACGGCAGCATAATCAAATAACTGACCTGCACGGTGTCGAGAAAACTCCACCACTCAGCGGGACGTAACCAAGCTGATTTGTGCACAGTCAGAGGCCCACAAGCCCCTGAACAGGGAAAACGCGTGCCCGAGGTGGGACTCGAACCGGCTTCCAAGCCCCGGAAACACAGGGAAGTCCAGAAAACATGCCGAGTACGGGCCGGTCCGGCCGATGTACGACCCAATCCGAAGACCAAAGTGTTGACACTGTCAACACTCCCTCTATTCCCACTTTTGAGCCCTCTCCCCCGGCGGAACCAAGGGGTGCATGAGTACCGGTCCGGGTTCTCGGGTCAGGCGATCTGGATCCGTTCGTCGCCTAGTTCAACCTCGACACGAAGCCGCCCCCGGCCGCTTCGACGTATTTACGCAAGGTATCGACTTGGGCACGGTCAATGTCGCCGTGCTCGATCCGGGAGACCCTGTTCTGGCTCACATGCAGACGTGCAGCCAGCTGGACCAGTGTCAGACCCGATGCCTCGCGGAGCTCCCGAATCCGGCAGGCCCGGACCCCATCAAGCAGGTGTTTCTTGTGGGCGTCCACAGCAACCCGGTCAACAGACCGCTTGGCCACGAGTTCCTCTAATGACTCCGCCGCCACGATGCCTCTTCTCCATTCCATTCCGGAGTCGGGCCGATCCGCGAGCTCAGGCCTCCTCAAGGCGCTTCAACAACCCAGCGTCGTGGCACAGCACGAAGTCCAAGCCAGCACTGACATCAGGACCGAGGCCGTGACGATGAGGGTCCAACTCGGGCCCTCGCCGGACACCGTCCGGTTTTGAGGTGTGCGCCTCATCGGCCGACCGACCCACCCGACGGACGCTGTCTTCTGGAACAGGCCGGTTCATGTCCATGCCCGATAGTACCAACGCATCAAGCAACATAGTTCGTTGATGGACAAGTCCGACAGGCCATTGCTGTCACCACTCGGTGACATAATGAAATGGTGAAGGAGGACGTTTGAAGAACATGGGCAGCATCGACACGCCCGCAGCTGCCGGCGCGATCATCCGCGCGCGGCGCCAGGAGCGCGGGCTTTCGCAACAGTCACTCGCGGAGTCCGCCGGGGTTTCACGGAAGTTCATCGTTGATCTCGAAGCCGGCCACGAACGGGCCGAACTCGGCAAGACCATGGCCGTCCTCCACACCCTCGGGCTCTCGCTAACCGCCTCCGACGCCATCCCCGGCGGCAGCGACTACGATCCGGCACGGCGGGACTACGCGGAAACATTCACCCAGCTGATCGGCACGCGGGACTTCGAACTCGCCATCAAGATGCTCGCCGACTACGCCACAGCCTCCCTCAAAGCCGGGCGGCCCCTGCTCCAACGCAGCCCCCGACTCAAGGACCCGCACTGGTCCGCCGCCCTGGCCGGGATCACCAACTACACCGCGCACCGGCTCGGGCAACCCGCCCCGTCCTGGACCAGACGCATCAAAGCACTCAACGAGGCATGGATGCCGGCCGAGTCCTACCGGACCGTCAAGGAACCCATGAAGAAATTCACCATGTCCCAAACACCCGCCGAACTCGCCGCCCTGAACGTCTTCATCCGCGAACGCAGCCTGGCCACCGCATGAGCGGCGGAGAACTCACCGCCGATCAAATCCGCGCACTCCTCCACGAACTCGGCAGGCGCTTGCTGGCCCGAGGTGTTCATGGCGACGTCAAACTGGTCGGCGGCGCCGCGCTCATTCTCCAAGGAATCGGCAACCGCCCCACCGCCGACATCGACGCCAGCTACGCCAACCCCGCGGCGGTCAACGCCGTCGTCAGTCAAATGGCCGCGGACTACGATCTTGCGCCCGACTGGCTGAACTCCAGCGCGGCAGCTTTCATCCCCGACAACGCCACCTGGGTGACCCTGGAACAACTGGGCGGGCTCACCGTCCAGGCCGCGGACACCGAAACGCTCCTGGCGATGAAAATCGCCGCCGAGCGCGACAAGGACACCCTCGACATCGCCCGGCTCCTCCGCCGCCTCAACATCACCAACGCGAACGACGCCGTCGACCTCGCCTACAACAAATACGGCGACCACTCCATCCCCTTGGCAGCAGGCCGGGACAACTACCTCATCGTCGTCGACGACGCCCTCGACGCAGCCGCCACCCTCGAACCCAACGAATAATTTCCCAGACCAGCCCTCCAGAAAGCGGCTCAACCCACCCCGCGTTTGGATCACCATCACAGACATCGGGACGAGCAGTCGCCCGAGCCCGCTTCGCGGGCGGAAACCCTTTCTGCCAAGAAGACACCCCTGACACAACCCGTACAGAGGGCTGTACTGAGACCTTCTGATCTTCAATTGGCCGCGGGCGAGTGCCGGTGATCGTTCCCCGTCGGCACTCCGACCGACGGGGAGTTGCAGGGTGCTTTTCTATTTCGCTAGCACGGGTGGGCGCGCCGTCGCCATCGAGTCCCTGCCCCAGAGCCGGATTGAATGCCCCCCATTCGCCGCTTAGCGCGCGTTCGTCGTCAAGCATGGCCGAGCTAGGTAGATAATCTAAGACTTCGGACGCGGGACACGGCGTCGTCGTCGCACTCTCCGAGATGCGCGACCGCTTCCGCCTCGTCGCGAACGCCGTTGACGTCGTCGACCTCGACCCGCCCCTGCCCAACCTCCCAGTCGCCCGGGCACTATGGTCACCGAAACCGGACTTCGCGACCTCCACCGCCATCTCGAAGAACGGCCAGGCTCTCGGACACGGTGCCGTTCGGCGTCACGAGGGAACTCATCCTCTGAGAATCCTTCTGTCAGGTTCAGGGTGTTGAAGGCACCACTCAGCTGACGGTGTCAACGACGGCATCGGCATCCGCCGCAGCCCCGGTCCCTGCAAAGATCACCTGTGCACCACGCTCCAGGAGGGTTCGTGCTACCTCCCGGCCGAGATCGGTGGTCCCGTCCGTGACCAGTACCGTCAGGCCCGCGGGGTCCGTGAGGAAGTCGGATTCCACCGGACGGAGACCCGGTTCCGCCGCGGCGCCGTCGTCGTCCCCGGCAGCCACGAGGACGGCGCGACCGGATGCATCAATACGCAGGCTGAGTGCCACGGTTTCCTCCGGCCGGCAGGAGGGCAGCAGATGGGCAACCATGGACAGGCCAACTTCGGAGGAAACTATACCGATCCGCCACGGAAGGCGCTCTTGGAAGTAGGGCTCGTTGCTGACCCGGATGGTGGTCACGGCCTTGAGGATTCCGTGGTTGTCCACTTCCTCCCACGGCAACTCGGCGCCCAGGCAACGGTGGCAGGCATCGCGGGGAGGGTATTGGACTTGGCTGCAAGATGCACAGCGTTGGAGAATGAATGTCCCCGTTGCCGCACCCCGTAACAGTCCAAGAGCGGACATACTCCGTGCCTGCGGCGGCAGTACGGAGGTTATGTCAATCATGAGGACTCCCGTGCGAGGATCGTGGCTGCCGAACACAGTCCGCGGTCGTAGTTGATCATGCCGAAACCCGAGACGAGGCCGATTTCTGCGTCGGGCACTGCGTCCCCTTGTGATGTGCGGGTCAGTTGCCTAAGGGTCTCGACGAGGCCGAGTGTGCCGCCCGCTGCACCGGCTTGCCCCACGGACAATTGTCCCCCGGACGTGTTGTGCGGGAAAGAACCATCCACGGTGAATTCGTGCTGACCGACAAAATCCGGGCCCTCGCCCTTGGCACAAAATCCGAGGTCCTCGAACTGCATCATGGAAATCACCGGATAGTCGTCGTAGGTTTGCAACAGATCGACGTCGTCAGTGGTCACACCGGACATGTCCCATAGCTCGTCGGCGTCCACGGCCCAACCGCCCCGGAACTGAACAGAGTCTTGCGCGAAGGCGTTATGCCGCTCAATGGTTCCGAGTACCCGGGTGAAGCCAAGGTCCAGGTCGCGGGCGATTTCCTCCCGCATCACAAGGAACGCCTCCGCTCCGGCGCAGGGCATAACGCAGTCGAAGAGCTTGATGGGGTCCGCGATCGGGCGGGCATCCAAATAGTCCTGGAGACTGAGCGGTTTCCGGAGCAGCGCGTTGGGGTTGGACATCGCGTTTGCCCGCTGAGACACTGCCAGCTTGCCGAAATCTTCGGCGGAAGCCCCGTAGGCCCGCATGTAATGGTCGGTTAGCAACGCGAAGCTGGCGTTCGGCCCGGCCGCCCCCGTAGGGATAGGCGCCATCCTGGGCGAAACGGCTAAACGAAGTCAAGAGGTCGCGGAAAGACCCCGGCCGGTTAGTGTCGGCGGCAACGCAAGCTACGACGTCGGCGTCCCCTGCTTGCACGGCGCGGGCCGCCCTTCGGAGCCCAACCACTCCGGAGGCTCCGCCCAGCGATATTCCGTCAATCCAGCGCAAGCACAAACCCATGTGTTGAGCCAGGCCTACCGGGTTGTCCGGCGCGAGCGTGAAAGATGCCAAAGACAGGCCGTCGATCTGTTCCTTAGCGAGCCCGGATCCGTCGATCAGCGCTTTGAGTGCCTTCCCGATCCACCAGTGGACTGGCTGCTCGGAGAAACGTTCATAAGGTACGGTGACCGGCACCGCAACGGCTACGCCGTCGTAATTCGCTCGAGGAAAGGCCACGTTTGTCCTGTTGGTCGGGAACGGTTGTTGTTTGTCGCCGCGGTCAGCGGGTGAGAACGTATCCATGTTCTTCGCGGTCCCAGGTAGTGGGCGTTCTCCCTTGCTCACGCAACTGGAATTTCTTGACCTTGCCGTTTTCTGTGACGGGTAGTGAGGTTACGAAGTCAACGAAACGTGGGACGGAAAAATAGGAGATTAGCGGCTGGCAGTGGTCCAGCAGTTCCTCGGCTGTCAGGCTCGCGCCGGGTTGGAGTACGACAGCGACCATCACCTCGTCTTCCGCCAGTTCCGATCCGACGGGGAAGGCGGCCGCATTTTGGACCGCGGGATGGCGGATGAGCGCTTGCTCTACTTCGTAGGAGGAGATGTTCTCCCCGCGCCGGCGGATCACGTCTTTGATCCGATCCAGGAATGTGAAGTATCCGTCCTCGTCGCGAACCACGCGGTCTCCGGTGTGTAGCCAGAAGTTGCGCCACGCCTCCACGGTTTTGTTGGGCATGCCTAGATAACCGGTGGAGAAGGCGAAGGGTTCGTCGGCGCGGAGCACGAGCTCCCCCGGCGTGCCGGGAGGCATTTCGTTGTCGAATTCATCAACCACGCGTGCCTGGAATCCTGGCCGCAACCGGCCTATCGTTCCCGGACGGCCTTCGCCTCGCGGCGAGCCGATGACAAAGTTCGTTTCCGTCGTGGCGAAACCGTCGATGAGCGTGGTCCCGAACCTGCGTGAAAAAGTCTCCGCTGCATCAGACGGGACGCCCGGGGCCAGGATTGTCCGAATCCGGCGCTTGTCGTCGACTGGGGTTGCTGGCGTGGAGAGCAGGATGGGCACCATGGCGCCAAGGAGGTACGTGACGGTGGCGCCGGTACGTTCCAGCGATGGGAGGAACCCGGAAGCGGAGAAGCGCTTTTCGACCGCAAGCGTGGAGCCGGTCAGCAGCGCCTGGAAGAAGGTGCTCAAGGCATTGGTGTGAAAGAGCGGCAGCGTTGTTAGGAGGACGTCCCCCTCGACAAGTTCCAGGATTTGGGCGTTATGGAAGGCCCACCAGAAGTACTGAGCGTGTGGACACAACACTCCCTTTGAAACGCCCGTGGTCCCTGAGGTGTAAAGGACGGCTATGGGATCGCTCGGAAGGACTTTCGCGGCCGGCAGCACCGTAGGTTCCATGATCCAGTGGCCTGCAGGTACCGTGGTGCTTGCAGGCATTTCTTCGGAGCCGATCACCAAAACGGATTCCAGGGCCAATGCTTTCTGGTCCAGCACGTCGAGCCGGTCGAGGTAGCCAGACTCGGTAACCAGCAACCGTGCCCCGCTGTTTGAGAGCATGTGCTGCAATTGGGCGCCTCTGGCAGCAACATTCAAAGGAACCACGACGGCTCCGAGCCACGCGGCACCGAGGAACACTTCGAAGAATTCGCGACGGTTACCGCACATCAAGGCCACGCGATCCCCAACCTGAACACCGGCAGCCCCCAACGTTGCCGCCCCTCGCCCAGCGATGTCCATGGCCTCCGAAAAGCTGATCTCGCAGTCTTCGAAGACGTACAAGGTTCGGTCGCCAAACACATCCGCCTGACGGCTCAGCATGGAGGCGAGCGTTCGCTCTTGGGGCGGGAAAGCAGTGATCAGCTCGGACCATGGGCTGGAGATGGCATCGGTGGCTTGTGCGGTCATGCGCATATCCCTTCTGGATTGCTTAGGCAAGTTCGATGACCACCGGGATGTTTCCCCGTACGGCCCTGGAATAGGGGCACTTGGCGTGGGCGCCGACGAAAAGTGTTTGGGCCGTGCCGGCGTCGATGCCAGGCAGGTCAACCAGTAGCTTCACGGACAGGTTGAAGCCGTCGTCGCCGTGGGCGATGGTGACCTGGGCAGTCACGGAGGGTTCGAGGAGTTTGACCTTGTATTTGCGTGCGACGGTGGACAGTGCCGACATGAAGCAGCCAGCGTAGCCGGCGGCGAACAGCTGCTCCGGATTGCTGGTATCCCCTCCTGCGCCCCCCAATTCCACAGGAATGCCCAGCGGCAGGCTGATCATCCCGTCGCTGGAGCTGACCTTTCCGTTGCGGCCATTGCCGTCCGCCGTTGCTTCCGCGGTGTATTGCATTTCGATTCTCTTCCTCTTGACTGGTTGTGTTGTTTAGCTGTGGGTCGGAGCGGCAAGCTCCATGAACTCATAAATCGATTGCTTGGACGCCTTGGCGAAGGCCGGTCCGCGTGACACCGCGTTGCCGGTGATCCTTGCGACGCTGACGGCGAGCTCGGCTTGCTTCACCGCCAGCAGCGTCGGATTGGGGATCAACGCTCCCTCGACCTCCAAAGCCGACTCCCGGGCAGCGAGCAAGGCAAAGAGACCGCCGGCCGACATGACCACGTCAACGCCGCTGCGAGCGACCATTTTCTCGGCCAGGCCAAGGAATGAACCCTTGATCCGCTCATACGCGGGCGGGTCGTCAAATGCGGCCACGGCTTCGGCAGGCGACATGCACATCGCACGTACGTCCACCACCCGGTCTTCCAGGCCATAACGGCGGACCTGTTCACGGTGCCACGGCACATACACCGGGTCGATGCCCACCAGGCCAATGCGCGCGCCCAGCGTGCATGCTTGGTGCAGGCTGGCCTCGCCGTAACCGATCACGGGAATGTCGACGGCGGTCCGCGCTTCGAAGATCAGCGAATCCTGGAAGTGTCCTACCAGCACTGCGTCGAAGCCCTCGTTCTCGGCCTCTATGATCCCGGCCACGGACTGGACACCGCACCTCAGTTCGCACAGCCGGCCCAACTGGGTATCGGCCGGATGCATGCCACGGACCACGAACTCGACGCCGGGCGATGCGACTGACCGCAAATACTCGGATAACCGGCTCAGGTACGGCATGTGCACCGCCGGATCCGTGAAACTCTGGTACAGGATCCGCATTGGGGTCATGCGGGCTGAAGCTCTGAGAAGGCCGCGAGCCACGCTCCGGACATGTTGATGCTTTCCTCCGGCGTTGGGGTGGTACCGCGGTCAACCTCGATGACGATCCAGCCATCGAAGTCCGCGGGAAGGGCGTTCATGACGGCCTCGATGTCCATGTCACCCGTGCCCAGTTCCGTCCAGATCCCCGAGCGGGAGGACTTGCGGTAGTCCCAGCCTTCTTCGCGGCTCTGGCGGGCGATGTCCGCGTGGTAGTCCTTGATGTGCACGCCTGCTACGCGGTCCGCGTACTCCGCGATCACGACAGCAGGATCGACCCCTGTCCAGGCGAGGTGTCCGGCGTCGGGCCCGAAACGCAAGATCGCAGGATCAACGGAATCCAGCACGAAGCGGGCTTCGTCGGCAGTTTCGATCCACGTCCCCACATGGGGGTGCAGCGCTGCCACGCCGCCTTCGGCAACGATCCGCTCGGCGGCACTTGCCAGATAGTCCCGCACCAACGACAGTCGCTCAGGCGAGGCGTCATGCCCGACGGCGGGGCGCGCCACGCGCGGGGCCTCCCGCCCCATTCCGGTGGCGAGGAACAGCAGCGGATTTCCAAGAGCGACGTTGTTATAAGCCAGGGCCGATGCCCGCTCGAGGTTCGCGCTCCGTTCGTCAGCGTCGTCCGACCATGGGAGGCTGACGTAGCCCGGACCAGGGTGCAAACCGTACTTCGCGAGCAGCTTCCCGTAGGCCTCGGCCGTCATCGTCGCCGGCACTTCCGACTGTACTGCGGTGAAGCCCGCGCGGGCGATGTACTCCAACCTGGCCTCCAAGGGAGGTGCCAGGCTCGGATCAAGCCAGCCGTCCGCCGTCGCGAAATACTGCAAGGGGTTCAAAGCGAACTTCGCTCGTGTGATTGCCATTCTTAGTTTCCTTTCATGGAAAGCAACGTGTGCCCGACCGTTGCCGGGCGATCGACCGTGGAGTCAAGAGTGATTACTTCGCCCAGGTGGGCGGCCTTGTCGATGCCGAGCATCACTTCAAGGACGTGGAAGGCGAACTCTGCGGAAGCCCTGTGGATGCCGCCGTCGATAGCGGAGGCGAGATCGTCGACGCCGAGGCCCCGCTGGTTCTGTTCGGACGGTGCCCCGAAGGCGGGGGTGACCGGTTCGAGTTCCCTCCACGCATCGTCCTCGTGGCGCTTGATGAGGACGGGGCCATCGAATTGGTTGGGATCGTGCAGGCTCAAAGTCCCTTCCGTCCCGTAGATCTCGATGAGGGGCAGGGCGGTGTCCTGGACGTCGAAGCTCATCATCACGGTACCGATGGCGCCGGAAGCAAAACTGAAAATTGCCGACGCATGAGTGTCCACGGTGACGTCAAGTGAGTCCGCCACCCGGCCTTCGGCCGTCATTGGCCTGGTCGGAGCCCCGATGCGCGCAGCAGCGGAGATTCGCTTGATGGGTCCAAGGCAATTTACGAGTGCCGAAATGTAATACGGTCCCATGTCCATGACCGGTCCGCCGCCGGGCTGGAAGAGGAACCGTGGATCGGGGTGCCACTTCTCGGCGCGGGAGGACCGCACGAAGGCGCTTGCCGCAATCGGCTCGCCGATCATCCCGGCGTCGATGGCATGGCGCGCCGTCTGGCCTGCGCTCCCCAGGAAGGTGTCCGGGGCCGAGCCGAGCAACACACCGTTCTGCCGTGCGCTTTCGATCATCTGCCGGCCATCTTCCAGAGACGTCGCCAGGGGCTTCTCGACATACACGTGCTTCCCGGCGGACAGTGCTTCGATCACGGTCCGGGCGTGCAGCAGGGGCGGCGTCAGGTTCACGACAATGTCGATGCTTTCGTCACTGAGCAGGTCAAGCACGCTCCCGAAAGCCGGCAGTTCGAATTTCGACGCCAGCGCCTCAGCCCTGCCGAGGTCGACGTCGGCGACGCGGCGGACCTCGAGGTGCGGGAACCGGCGTTTCAAGCCCATGATGTAGCGGCCTGAAATGTTGCCGGCCCCAATGATTCCGATCGAATGGGACACAGTTTTCTCCTTAAGAATTGGTGGATTGGACGGATCGGCGGGGTTAGCCCTTGACCGCACCGCCAAGGATTCCGCGCACGAAGTACCTCTGAAGTCCGATGAGGATGGTGAGCGGAAGGAGCGTGGATACCACCGTGGATGCCAGCAGAAGCGACTGTCCCTGCCCGGTCTCCTGAACCATGCCGGCGATCTGGACCGTCATCGGCTGTGCAAGGTCGGTGCCGCCCAGGAACAAGAGGGGCACAAGGAGGTCGTTCCATGACCACAGGAATTGCATGATCGACAACGAGGCGAGGACCGGCAAGGACAGCGGCAGGACCACCGAACGGAAGGTCCGCAAGGCGGATGCGCCGTCTATCGCCGCGGCCTCCAGGACGTCCTCAGGGATGGATGCAATGAACCCGCGGACAAGGAAGATGCCGAAGGGTACGGTGAAGCCGACCTGGAAGATCCACACTGCCGGTACCGTGCCACTCAATCCCGTCGCGGTGAAGAACTTGAGCATAGGCACGAGGGTGACCTGCGGCGGAACTACCAGAAGCGCAACCAGTAAAAGCGAAAGCACGGACCGGCCCCGGAAGGACATGGTGGTCAGGGCGTATGCGCCGATTGCGGAGAGGAGCGTTGTCATGATCGTGACTGGGATCGAGATAGCCAGCGAGGTAGCCATGCTCTGGCCCATTCCGGTCACCGCGAAGGCCTGCTGGTAGTTGTAGCCCGTGAACAATGGAGCGACAAATGCCGTCCACCAGCCCGTCGATGCAATGTCGTTCGAGGTTCGAATGGATGAGACGAAGAGTCCCATAACCGGCGTGAACCAAATCACCATGAGCGCGAGGACGATGGCGTGGATGACTACCCGTCCCCACCGGCTCCAACCTCGACGGGGCGGCGCGGGGCGCCGACGCTTGGACGACTGGGCTCCCTCAGGCACGCCGGAATCTGTGACCGGCGGCGGGGTCACTGTAAAGGAAGCCATGTTAGGCACTCCTTTCTTTGCGGAACTGGCGGATGTTGATGGCCACGATGGGCAAGGCGGCAATCAGGAGGATGATCGCAATGACACTGGCGTGTCCGAGGTCGTTCGCGCTGAATAGCTCGTAATACTCACGGTTGGCGATGGTGTTGGTGTTGAAGTTGCCGTTGGTCATCACATAGACAATGTCGAAGACCTTGAGCGAAAAGATGACCGCCGTCGTAATCACTACCAAGAGCGCCGGAGCGATGTGCACCAAGGTGACTGAGAAAAAGATCCGCCATTCGCCCGCACCGTCGAGGCGCGCGGCCTCGACCAGCTCGGCTGGGACGCCTTTCACCGAGGCCGACAGGATTAGCGCCGCAATGCCCAGGCTCGCCCAGATGGCCACGAAGATCAGGCACAGTGTGTTGACGAACGGCGTCTGCAGCCAGGCGATGGGCTTGTTGCCTGGTATCGCAGTCCATAGCGCATTGAGCAGCCCTGTTTGCGTGCCACCGGCGGGCTGATACGAGAAGCTGTCGCGCCAGATGACGGACCCTGCAGTGAATGAGATCGCCGTCGGAAGAATGATAAGCGTCATGGCGAGCTTCTCGTACTTGACGCGATCAAAGAGGACAGCCACAAGAAGCGCCAGAAGCACCGTTCCGACGGGCAGCCCGATGAGCCAAATGACGTTGTTGCCGAGGACGGATTGCATCTCCTGTGAGAAGGCCCAGACGAAGTTGCTACCGCCTACCCACTTGCTTCCGGTTTGGTCAAAGAAGGCAAGAATGATTGATACGACGAGCGGATAGAGAAGCACCAGCGCCACCAGGACGAGCGGGATGATGAGCCAGAGCCAGGGACGGATGGTCGAACTGGCCTTTCCGAAGCCGGAAAACAGCCGTTCTCCCAGTCCGAGGAAGGCGTAAATGACGGCCGGGATGGCTACGGCACCGATGAGGATAAGCGCTGGAACGCTTGATGTGATGGCATTCATTGTGGTCCTTGGATGCGGGGCGGCCGTGTGACCGCCCCCGCGGTAGGAGTCTCAGCCGGCGCTGGCTGTCTGAGCCTGTTGGATTCGGGTAAGGACGGCGTCCAGGCTTGACGGGTCCTTGAGGTAGGAGACCACGCCCTGCCAGAATGCGGTCTTCACGCCTGCTGAGGCGAGGTTGCCCGGTGCAAGCGCTACCGAGACCTCGGAGCCGAAGTAGGTCTTTGCGACCTTCTGCAGGAGCGCGTTCGGGTAGGCGCTCGATGGAACGTTCTTGTTTGACACCACCCAGTTGCCGGCGGAGGCTAGAAGTGTCTGCTCTTCAGTGGAGGAGATGTACTTCATGAAGGCCTGGGTTGCCGGAGTGTCCTTGAAGGCGAAGAGCGCGTTGGCATTGAACGCTTCGTTGTTGGCGTACTGCGGGTCGCTTGCCGGAACGCGCACGAAGTCGAGGTTCTTGCCGGGCTCGATTCCCTTCGATGCGGCAGCGACGAGGGATGGCGTCCAGGTGCCCCACATCACGGCACTGCACTTCGCGGGGTCGGACACGAGCGAGCCGTAGCCTTTCGACGTGGACTCGGAGAGGCTGCCTGCGACTCCACCGTTCACGTTGGCGTCCTTTCCTGCGATAGCGCCGAACAACTCGAATGCACTCTTAACCTCTGGCGACGTCCAGGGCAGTTTGCCCGTGGCCCAGTCCTTCGATTTCTGGGCTCCGAATTTCTTGACGAAGAGCTCCTGGATCCATTGCGAGCCGACGGCGCCGGTCGCGGGACCCGACTCTTCAGAAATACACCAGGGAGTCTTGCCCGCAGCAGCCGTTTTGTTGGTCCACGCCTGGACATCGGACCAGGTGCCGTCCTTGGGGCCGTCGTAGTTCTGCGGGTTGTACCAAAGTTCGTAGTTGCTGAACCCCTGGTACATCGCGTAGACCTTCCCGTCGACAGACAGGCTGTCGAGGGTGCCTTGGCTGAAGTTCTTCTGCAGGTCCGTGACGCCGATCGCGTCTGAGAGGTTGAGCACCTTCGTCGACTTCACGTACTGCTGGATTGCGCCGAGGTTTTGCGTGCCGATATCGGGCGGGTTGCCGGCCTTGAGCCTGGACGAGATGACGTTGTTGTAGTCGCTCGTCCCGGTGAACTTGATGGTCACGCCGGTCGCTTCGGTGAACGGGGCGAATGCGGCCTGAAGGATGGCTCCCTCGCGGCCGCCATTCTCGTTGATGATCTCCAGCGAGCCGCCGATCTTTTGGCCGCCTGCGATGCTCGACGCTTTATCCCGGGCGGCGGAGATGAGGTCCGGACTCAGTTTGATGTCGGGTCCGTTGCCGCCGCTCGCGGCCTGCTCCTGGGTGGCGCACCCGCTAAGGGCGATTGCCAGTCCGAGCGTGGCTACCAGAGCCGCGGTGCTCTTGATTTTCGTGTGAAGTGGCATCTTTGCATTCCTTTGCCGGATTGGGCATGTGTATTTGGGAAGACGGTGGTGCGTCAGCGTCTTAGGCCGCTTGAGCTGTCATTGGGGGCTTGAGCGGGGTTGCGCTTGTTGAAACAAGCGTAGAGACTGAACAAAGATCACCACAAGATGCCGATTTAAGTTCGAAAATCGACATTTCTCGGAAGGAATACCAATGACCGGGCCGCGCGGAAGCAGCATGGAAAATTTGTCGCGCATCCTCACATTGGTGTGCGAAAACGGCGAAGCCAGCAGGGCAAACCTGGCACGCAGCCTGAACACCGCACGCTCAACCGTGGGCCTGTCCGTTGACTACCTGGTTGACCAAGGCATCCTCGCAGAAGACGAAACACGTGACGGAAGCCTCGGACGTCCTGTGAAGGCGCTCGCCCCGGGTCCGCGATCCGCGACCACGGGCATCGTCAACTTCCGTCAGGACGGTACCCAAATCG
This sequence comes from Arthrobacter sp. 2MCAF14, assembly GCF_052115645.1. Classification (NCBI taxonomy): domain Bacteria; kingdom Bacillati; phylum Actinomycetota; class Actinomycetes; order Micrococcales; family Micrococcaceae; genus Arthrobacter; species Arthrobacter sp. 2MCAF14. The sequence goes on from NZ_JBFRHB010000043.1 coordinate 13,488, forward strand.
CCGTCGCGGACCTGCGCGGCACAGTGCGCGCCCAAGAAACGATTGATTTGAACTTCGGGGATGGTGCCGGGCCATCGATCGACGCCGCCGTGGCCATGCTCCGAAAGCTGGAGGAAAGCCTCCAGGGACGCGTCGGGCCTTTGGGTCAAACAGTCGTCGGAGTCCCGGCTCCGGTGAACTATCCCGCCGGCGCTCTTGTACGTTCCACGGTGCCACGCGAGCTCGGCTCATATCCGATAGTCGCCTGGGAGGAATACCCGGTCGCAAAGCACTTCCGCCAAGCGCTCGGCGTGAACACGATTCTTGAGAACGATTCCCACCTGTTTGCGTTGGGTGATGCACTCAGCGTGGGATCCGGCGGTTGGCCGCTTGTCCGCTTGCACCTGTCCTTTGGCGTGGGGGCCGGCATTGTCACAGAGGACGGCATCCTCTACCGAGGCGCCGGGGGTAGCGCGGGCGATCTCGCCCATATCGCACCCTATGGCGGCTCCGGTGACGTGATGTGTTGGTGTGGAAAGAAGGGCTGCGTTGCCGCCCTCGGTACGCTCCGCGCGGTCATGGATGATCTGGAAATCTTCCACGACAACGGTTCGAACCTGCGGTCTGGACTCGACGAACTGCGCAGGCGGCTACGGGTCGGCGAGGCAGCGGCAACGCAGCGCGTATGGTCGGCCGCAGATGCCATCGGCGAGCTGGCAGCCATGGTGGTGGACATCCTCAACCCGGCAACACTGGTCCTCGGGGGCGAAATGATGCACCTCGGAAGCGACGTCCTCGCCCGCGTCCGGGCAGTCGTCTACGAGCGTGCGCTTCCCCTTTCTACGCGCCGCATCCAGATCGGACTCTCGGATCTTGAACGGGACGGAGCCCTGCTTGGCGGAGCCCACCTCGGAGCAGCGGCGCTTCTCTCCCCGGAAGGAGTCCGGCACCAGCTCGATCTGGCGGCTGCCTCAAAAAACTGAGGACGTCAAGAGACCGAGGGACCGGGCCACATGGCTAAACGGTCCAGCCCCTCCACCTATGTGGCTTAGTCAGTGGCCTTGGAACGCCTCGGCAAGCCACCAGGACCCACCATCGGAGGCAATCTTCGCGTCGATGACCAGCGGCCGATTCTGGTTGCCAGCGCGGAACAGGTCCACCCATTCCTTCACTGAGTGTAAATCTTCGAGGGTCCGCACGGTCACACCCTCGGCCCCGAAACCACGGGCTATGGCGGCAATATCCGTTTCGGGGAATTGCACGCTGCCCAAGTCCACCGATTCGTCGACCTCCGCGAAGTGGTGGACTTCCGCCCCGTAGGCGGCGTCGTTATAGACAATGCACACGAGCGGCAATCGCAGCCGTACAGCTGTTTCCAACTCGCTTATGCCCATCAGGAACCCGCCGTCGCCAGCTCCCAAGACGGGAAGGCGTTCGGGCTGGGCAATGGCCGCGCCGATTGCCGTGTAGAGTCCCAGTCCGATTGCTTGGAATGCCTGGGTGAAGCAGAACCCGAACTCATCGGGCACCGCGAGATACTGGCTCGGGTAGCCCATGAAGTTGCCGGAGTCCACTGAGACGATCCTGTCGGCCGGGAGGATCGAATCGAGTTCGCGGCTGATGACGCGCGGATCAATGTGGGTGCCCGTTGAGAGATCGGGAGTCTCGACGTCGCGCCATCTCGCCGCACTCTTGATCGCCACTGCATTGGACTCGGTACGGTATTTCTCCGCCGGAGCCGGTTGAAGGATTCTCAACAGGGCGAGTGCATCAATCGCCGTCAGCGCGGAATCCCCCAGGACGCCGAGAGAAATCGGCCGGTTGGCTCCCAGCGCGGAATCCTCCACATCGACCTGGACCACCTTCGTGCCGGACGATATCAGCCGGCCATGCCGCATGGTCCACATGTTCAGGGCACAACCAAACCCGACAATCAGGTCCGCCCCACTGATGAGTTCAGCGGTCAGGGGCGAGGAGAAGCCACCGGAGATGCCCAGGTTGAACGTCTCTCCGTTGAACAGGCCGTGGGCTACGGCCCCGGTAGCCACAAGGGCGCCTGCTTGTTCAGCGAGGGCCAAAATGGCGTCTTTCGCGCCGCGTCCTCCCCGCCCGGCGATGAATACGGGCCGCTCGGCTTGGCGAATCAGCTGGACTAGACGTTCGACGGCGTCGGGCTCGGGACGCAGGCGGGGCGCGACATGGAGTTGCACCGAGCCGAGCGTATCGGGTGCCGAACCAGCCTGCACATCCAGCGGCAAACTCAGGACCACAGTGCGGCGTTCGTTGACGGCTGTGCGGAAAGCCCTGAGGGTGTCTGCGACCGCGGACTCGGGTGAATGGATCCGTTCGGCAACTGCACCGACGCTCCGGGCAAGCGCATCCTGGTCGATCTTGAAGTTTGACCGGATAGCAGCCGCCTGCGTATCAGCGGTCAAAACGATCATCGGGGTACGGCTCTTCGCCGCTTCCCCAATGCCGGTAATTGCGTTACTCAGGCCGCAACCTTGATGCGTGGAGACTACCCCCACCTTGCCGGACATCCTGGAGTAGGCATCAGCCATGGTAGCCGCGCCGCCCTCGTGCCGGGCCGCGGTGAAGGGCACACCTTCCTGGATCAGGACATTAGTGACGTCGAAATTACCGCTTCCGACGACGCCGAAAATGTGGCCGACCCCCAACTTCGCCAGCGTCTTGCCAACCAAGGTGGAAACGCGCACGTTCTCGCTCATGGACGCTCCACGAGCGCATAGGCGCGGGCCGGACTGCCTGTGCCGCCAACGATCGGCAGTGGGGCGACGACCAAGGTGGCGCCAACGGCGGGAAGATTCTCAACCTGGCGAAGGGACGTCAGCCCGTACTTGTCGGCTCCCAACAGGAATGAGTGCACGGGGAACATCGGGTCGAGGTTTGCCGCCTGACCGGCATCGATCCCTACTGTTTCGACGCCGAAGCCACTGATGCTGGGGTTCGCCGCGATCCATTTGGCACCCTCGACAGAAACTCCGGGGGTGTGCGGGCCGAATTCATCGGCGTTGACGAAGTCGGCGGCGTTGCCGCCACGCGTGGACCAGCCGGTGCGGAATACCACCCAGCAGTTCTCGGGCAACTCGCCGTGTTCTTCCTGCCAACGCTCAAAGTCCGCAGGCTCGAGCAGGAAGTCAGGATTTTCCGCAGCTTCGGCGCTCTTGTCGATGACAACAAGCGGACCGATGAGGCGGGACGGCTCAATCTGGTCGACTGATTTGCCGTCCCGGCCGGTAATCCAGTGCACTGGGGCGTCCAGGTGCGTTCCGGCGTGTTCGCCCACGGTGACGTCGTTCCACGCCCAGGCGGGACCGGCGTCGTCGAAATTGCTCACCGGCGAAAGGCTCAGGCCTACGGTGTTGGCGAGCGGTTGCGGCAGGTTCAAAATCGGCGTGTCACTGCTGAGCGGCGTGGTGAGGTCGATGACTTCGATCGATCCATCTGCGAGGGCTGCGACGAGCCCGGATAGTACAGACATTGCTCTCCTAAACGGTTATGACTCCTCGGGAGTTGAGCATGAGTCTAACTAGTTCCGCCGATTTTTTGTAGCGTTATCTTTGCGATAAAAAAATTTACGCTATATGTGACGCTTCATGCCGCCCGGAGCACCGACTGTGCGTAACGCTGGGCTTTGGGGCCCAGCAAGCCGTGAAGCTTCGCGAACAGGGCCTCAGCGGCAAGGCCGCGCCAGCCCTCCGGCAGGTACTCCTCCGGAAGCCCTGGATCCAGGTACGGCAAGCGGCGCCATTGCGTTACGAGCGGAACGTAGTCGGCAAAGGCCCGCTTCAGCCGCTCCGGGGTATCACTGTCGCCGTCGGAATCGTCTTCCCAGCGGTCCAGCACTGGCTGATGGCGTTCGATGAAGTCTGCGTACAGGGCTTCAAGGGAAGGCAGGTCCCACCACTCAGCCACTTTGGAACGGATGTGCCCCTCGGTGAGGTGCTCACCTTTGAACAGGTCGACATAGTCGGTCAAGTCGGCGCGGTCGAGCTGCTGGCTGATTTCCGGCGCCAAGTGGCCCGGAGCGATCCACAGCCCGGGCGATACCTGGCCACAACCGATCCGGGTCAGGATGGTCCGGAGTTTGTGGCGCAGGTGCCGCTGCGACTCGGGCACCGAGAAGGACGTCAGAATCCAGTCGTTGCCCTTTTTAGCCCTATGGGGCGAAAAGATGCGCTCGTCGCCTGCCCTGAAGACGTCCTCGAGCCCCGGGGCCAATTTGTACGCCGCCGATCCGCCCTGCTTGAGGCTGACCAGGACGCCACGTTTCTTCAGGCGCGAAACCGAAGAACGGACTCCTGCCGACTCCACTCCCAAGTCGCTGAGCAACTGGATAAGATCGGAAACTGCGAATGCACCGTCCTCACCTCGAGCGTAGAGGCCGTATACCGTCACGATCAGGTGTTGATGGCGGGGCATGGGAGCGGCGTCGACGACGGTATCGGCTTGGGCCATTTAGCACCTCAAAGTAGTGGATCGGGGTAATACCCCTAGGCTACCTCCGGGATGACTGCGATCCCCTGGATTTCGATCATGGCTTCCTTCTGCCAGAGCCGCGAGATGCCGATTCCTGCCATCGCGGGATATTCCGAGCCCGCCATCTCGCGCCAGATCCTGCCGATCTCGCGCCCGTTGGCCATGTAGTCATCGACGTCGGTGAGGTAGATCGTCACGCTCACAAGGTCCTGGGGCTGTCCGCCCGCGGCCTCGAGGGTAGCCAGGACATTCAAAAAGGCCTGCCGGAACTGCTCGACGATGCCGCCCTCCACGATCTTCATGTCCTTGTCCAATGCCGTCTGCCCACCCAGGAACACGGTGTTGCCGGAAAGGATGCCATGGGCGTAACCGGATGGCTTGGGAAGGGTTTCGGGGTTGATGGTCCTGTTGCTCACTGCGTTCCTCCTGGTTTGAAGTCTCTAGTCTGCCTCGAAAAAGACCACTATTCAGATCCTTTCCACCGTGCTACCTTGAGGATAAGTGACGACCGTAAAAAAGTCGACATACGCTTTCGAAGCAGACTGACTCTGTGAAGCAGACTGAAGGGAACCGGACAGAATGAAACTGGCCACTTTGCGCACCGGCAAAGGAACGACGACGGCGGCCCTCGCCGTGGGTACCGAATCCTACGTGCCGCTGCCGTACTCGAACCTCGGCGAACTGCTCGCGTACCCGGGGTGGCGAAGCGTCGTTCATGCACAGGCCGCCGCAGCCGAACAGGATGCCAAGCTCATCAACGCCTCCGACGTCGAACTGGCGCCACTGCTTCCAACCGCGGGCAAGGTGATCTGCTGCGGCCTCAACTACGGGGACCACATCCAGGAGATGGGCCGGGAGCTCCCCGAGTATCCGACGCTTTTCGCGAAGTTCGCGGACACCCTGACCGGCCCCGCCGACGCGATCGAAGTCCAAGGCAGTGGCGAGGTGGACTGGGAAGCCGAGCTCGCCGTCGTCGTCGGCTCTGCCTTGTACCGGGCGGACGAAGAGCAGGCGCGGCAGGCGATCGCCGGATACACGGTGGCCAACGATGTCTCCATGCGGGACTGGCAGAAGCGCACCTTGCAGTGGTTCCAAGGCAAGGCCTTCGACGCTACAACCCCGGTGGGTCCCGTGATGGTGACTCCCGATGAGATCGAGGACCACTTCGAGGTCCGTGGCTATGTCAATGGCGAGCTTGTCCAGGCGGGCAACACCGGCACGCTCGTGTTCGGGCCGGCGAAACTACTCTCCTACATCTCACAGTTCACCCAGCTCCGAGCGGGCGACCTGGTCCTCACCGGGACTCCGGGAGGAGTCGGGATGGGAATGAAGCCACCACGCTTCCTGCAAGACGGCGATGTGCTCATCACCGAGATCGCAGGCATAGGACGCCTGGAAAACAGGATCCACATCAACCCAACCGGCGGTGCGACAACGCAGCCGCTGGTCATTGCAACCAGCACCAACAATGCAACCGCCACCAAGGAGTGAAAACCATGAGCAACACAACAACCGAGTACCTGACTGAAGGCGACAACTCCATCTATGCCGGGCCTGATGGCAAGGTTGTCCCGGTCGTGACGCGTGCGGGAGAAGAGGACACCAACACCGCCCAGTCCGGCGACTGCGTTCGTGTGTCCGGAGTTTCCATCCAGCACACCCCGGCAACCAAGATTTGGTTCGGGCAGGTTTCCAACGTTCCGGGGTACCGCTCCTTGCCGCACCACCACGGCGAAGCTGAGACCGGCGGCTACGTCTTGCGGGGCCACGGCCGGATCTACTACGGCGAAAACTATTCCGAGTACCAGGACATGAAGACGGGCGACTGGGTCTTCGTTCCGCCGTTCATGCCGCACGTCGAGGCGAACATGTCCGTTACCGAGGAACTTGTCTGGCTCACCACGAGGACCCCGGAGAACATCGTGGTCAACCTCGACGACGTTGCCGACGAAACCCTCGCCGACTACCGCCGGGCATAGACATGACTTCCGCAACGCCTGACGTGAAGATCCCTACCTCGGAGACGTTTCTCCGGGCCATCCAGCTCACGCAAGTCCCCGCGCAGGTCAATGACGAGGCGTACGAGGCGTCCACGCAATACGTTCCTTTGCCGAAGTCCTATGGCGGGGACATGGTGGCCCAGTCGGCCGCTGCTATGATGCGCTCGGTTGAAGCCGACCGGACCCTGCACTCCATGCACAGCTACTTCATGCGGCCCGTGGACATCGGTGCGATCGTTCGGTACGAGGTGGAGCGATTGCGGGACGGCCGCGGCTACTCAACCCGGAGCGTCCGCGGCTACCAGAACGGCAAGGCAGTCTTCGCCGCGATGGGTTCCTTCCATGTGCGGGAAGAAGGCTCCGAATACCAGCAGGAGCCCCCTGCCGCCGTCGACCCTGAATCGCTGCGAAGCGCAGCCCAAGTTCTCTCCGGCGTCGACGGCGCGTCGGCGGACTATTGGTCCAACGGCCGTAGTTTCGACATGCGCCACGTTCCCGGCCCCGTGTATGTGGAGGTCGAAGGGGCCGTCCAGCCCCACCAGGCAGTCTGGGTCAAGGCCTTCGACGCGCTTCCCGATAACGGTGACCAGCATGCCACCGCTGACCTGCACCGCGCGGCCCTGGCCTACGTATGCGACTACACAATCCTTGAACCGCTGCTCCGCATCAACGGCCTGAACTGGTCCTCCCCCGGCCTCAGCACCGCGAGCCTGGACCACTCGATGTGGTTCCACCGCGACGGACGTGCCGACGACTGGGTGCTCTACGCGCAGGACGCCATTTCCGGGCAAAACAACAGGGGCCTCGCCCTCGGCCGCTTCTTTGACCGGCAAGGCCGCCTGCTCGCCACCGTTGCCCAAGAGGGCATGATTCGTTCCGCTTCCTAACTAACCCTTTGAGCCCGACGCACTACAGACCCACGCACCACAGAAAGGAGTGGCCATGACATCCCCAACGTCAGCCCATGTGGACACATTTACCCGGGATCACTTGCCGCCGGCTGAAATGTGGCCGGCCCTCGAGTTCACCCTCCCTGAGCTGCAGTACCCCGAAAAGCTCAACGCCGCCGTCGTTCTCATCGACAACGCCGTCGCCGAACACGGCGCGGACCGGCCGGCCCTGCACACTCCCGATGGCACCACCTGGTCTTACGGCGAACTCCAGCAACGGGCCAACCAGGCAGCCCAGGTCCTGACCGAGGATTTCGGCGTGGTCCCGGGCAACCGCGTTCTGTTGCGGGGGCCGAACAATCCTTGGATCGTGGCTGCCTGGCTGGGCGTCCTCAAAGCGGGCGCGGTGGTGGTGACCACCATGCCGATGCTGCGGGCCGCAGAGGTTGCCACCCTGATCCAATTGACCAAGCCGGTTGTCGCGATCTCCGACCACCGGTTCTTGGACGATCTTGCCGCAGCGGCGGGCGACGACGTCGCCGTCGTCCCCTACGGAGGTACGGGTCCCGGTGACTTCACCGCGCTGTGCGCCGCGAAGAGCGGCGAGTTCGCCAGTGTGGAAACCTCGGCCGACGACGTCGCGCTGCTCGGTCCGACGTCGGGCACCACCGGTATGCCCAAGATCACCATGCACTTCCACCGCGACATCCTGGCCAACGCCGACACCTTTGCGCGCCACATCCTCCAGCCCACTGCCGACGATGTCTTTGCCGGTTCACCGCCGATTGCCTTCACGTTCGGTTTGGGCGGCCTCGTGGTCTTCCCGTTGCGGTTCGGTGCGTCTTCGCTACTGACAGACCGCGCAACACCGGTGGAATTGGCGGAGTATGCCGCGGCCGCCGGCGCGACGGTGCTGTTCACGGCGCCCACCGCTTACCGTGCCATCCTCAAAGCGGGCAAGGCCGACTTGCTGAGCCCCCTGCGGATCGCCGTCTCAGCCGGTGAGCACTTGCCCAAGGAAACCTGGGAAGCCGTCCGAGACGCTACCGGACTCCGCCTCATCAACGGGATCGGCTCAACGGAACTCCTGCACGTGTTCATTTCGGCGGCCGGCGACGACATCAAGCCCGGGGCCACGGGCAAAGCGGTACCCGGTTTCCGCGCGACCATCCTTGACGACAACGGAAACGAAGTCGGCCCCCACGAGCCAGGCAGGCTGGCTGTGATCGGCCCAACGGGTTGCCGGTATATGGATGACCCCCGCCAGGCGAAATACGTCGTCAACGGCTGGAACGTCACAGGTGACACCTTCATCAGGGACGAAGACGGGTACTTCATCTACCAGTCCCGCTCGGACGACATGATCGTTTCCTCGGGCTACAACATTGGCGCCCCCGAAGTGGAGACGGCAATCGACCAGCATCCCGACGTCGTTGAAAATGCGGTGGTGGGCCACCACGATCCGGAACGCGGAAGCGTGGTCTGCGCGTTTGTCGTCCTTCGCGAGGGTGTCGAAGCAAGCGATGCGAAACGCAAGGAAATCCAGGACTTCGTCAAGGCAACCATTGCCCCCTACAAGTATCCGCGGGAGATCAGGTTCGTCGACGAACTGCCCCGCAACCCGAGCGGCAAGCTCCAGCACTTCAAGCTGCGCGACCGGCTCGACCACGAAAACGACCAATTGGCCGGCGCTGCCGTGAGCCAGTCCTAGAAGGAAAAGACGCATGAAAATCGCAATCGTCGGAGGCGGCCCCGGGGGTCTCTACTTCGCAGCACTGATGAAGCAACTCGACCCGTCCCACGACATCACGCTCTGGGAACGCAACGCCGCGACCGACACGTTCGGCTTCGGCGTCGTGTTCTCCGACGAGACATTGGGCGGAATCGGTAACGCCGACCCCGTGGTGGCCGAATACATGAGCCGGCGGTTCGCCCGCTGGTCCGATATCGACATCCACTTCGGCGCCGAGACGCTGACCGTCGGCGGACAAGGCTTCGCAGCCATGAGCCGCAAGGAATTGCTGCAACTGCTGCAGCACCGGTGCATCGAACTCGGCGTCGACGTGCGGTTCAGCACGGTTGCTCCCCCGGTCGCTGACCTTGAGGCCGGCTATGACCTGGTGCTTGCCTCGGACGGCGTGAACTCCCAGATCCGGGCGATGTATGCGGAATCCTTCGGGCCGAACCTGGACCCGCGCGCCAATAAGTTCATGTGGCTGGGCACCGATCTTGTCTTCGAGGCCTTCAAGTTCTTCGTGAAGGACACCGAGTTCGGTACCATGCAGATCCACGGCTACCCGTACTCCGACGAAGGATCCACGTTCATCGTCGAGATGTCGCCGGACGTTTGGGAGGCTGCCGGCTTCAACGAAAGTGCGGGTGAAGTTTTCCCTCCGGGTGTCTCCGACCAGAAGGCCATCGATAAGATCCGCCGGATCTTCGCGGATGAACTTCAAGGGCACGAAATCCTGGCGAACAACTCCAAGTGGCTGAACTTCACTACCGTCCGGAACCACAGCTGGCGCCACGGCAACATCGTGCTCCTTGGCGATGCCGCGCACACCGCGCACTTCTCTATTGGTTCAGGCACCAAGCTCGCCATGGAAGACTCCCTGGCCCTCGCGGCCTGCCTCCACGAACACTCGGACCTCGAATCGGCGCTTGTCGCGTACGAAACCGAGCGCCGTCCCGTGGTCGAGTCCACGCAGCGCGCGGCACAGGCTTCCTTGGAATGGTTCGAGCGGATCGGCCAGTACAAGGGCCAGGACCCCACCCAGTTCGCATTCAACCTGCTGACGCGGTCCCGCCGCATCACGCAGGAAAACCTGCGCCTTCGCGACCCTGAGTTCGCCGACGCCGTCGACCGTCATTTTGCGGAGTCGCAAGGCCTGCCGGAGACAGCTCCCGCCATGTTCCAGCCCTACCGCATCGGCGAGCTGGAGCTGAAGAACCGGATCGTCGTCTCACCGATGGACATGTACTCCGCTGTGGATGGTGTGCCCGGGGACTTCCACCTGGTGCACCTCGGCTCGAAGGCCCTTGGCGGCGCCGGTCTGGTCATGACGGAAATGGTCTGCGTGTCCGCCGAGGGGCGCATCACCCCCGGTTGCTCCGGCCTGTACACCGATGAGCAGCGCGACAGCTGGAAGTCCGTGGTCGACTTCGTCCACGGCCGCTCAACGGCGAAGATCGGCGTCCAGATTGGCCACTCCGGCCGCAAGGGCTCCACCCGCCTGATGTGGGAGGGCATCGACGAACCCCTCGAAAGCGGCAACTGGGAGCCCGTTGGCCCGTCCGCGTTGCCCTACGGTCCGGGCAACCAGACCCCGCGGGAAATCGACCGGGCCGGAATGGACAAGGTCAAGGCTGACTTCGTGGAAGCGACCCTCCGCGCCGAGGCGGCCGGATTCGACCTGTTGGAAGTCCACGCCGCTCACGGCTACCTGCTTTCCTCATTCCTTTCGCCGATCTCCAACCAGCGGACGGACGAGTATGGAGGAAGCCTTGAGAACAGGCTTCGTTTCCCCTTGGAAGTGTTCGACGCCGTTCGCGCGGCTTGGCCTGCCGGCAAGCCGATGACGGTGCGCATCTCCGCAACCGACTGGATCGACGGCGGCAACAGCTCCGACGATTCGGTGGACATTGCACGCGCGTTCATTGAGCACGGTGCCGCGGGCATTGACGTCTCAACGGGCCAGGTCGCCAAGGAGGAAAAGCCGGCCTTCGGACGCAGCTACCAGACGCCATTCGCTGACCGCATCCGGCAGGAGGTGGCAGCGCCCGCCGGCGTCGCCGTCATCGCCGTGGGAGCCATCTCCACGTACGACGACGTCAACTCGCTCCTACTCGCAGGCCGCGCCGACCTCGTGGCACTGGGCCGCACGCACCTGTACGACCCGCAATGGACGCTCCACGCAGCGGCCGAACAGGAATACCGCGGACCCGGATGCGAGTGGATTCCGCAATTCCGCGCCGGGCGCCGCAAGCCGCCGAGCGCCCGCACCGACGCCGTCCGCCCCCGGCTCTCCTTGCTGCGGGAGATGGATACCGACGAGGCGTCAACCACCCATCTCCGCTGGACACCGTCCACCCGCATCGCTGAAACGGTGTTGGCCCAGTAGGAAAACGTATGACGAAACGCCCTGGTCAGCATCGCTGACCAGGGCGCTTTTGTCATGCACGCAGTGAGGCTACGATTTCGGGTGATGCAAAGCCTGCTCTACAAGCTCGCTCATCCAGGGTCGCCGGCCTTGGCGGAATTCCATGCCGTCGGGCAAACCCTGGATAGTTACGGTGGAACCGACGATGTCGATTGCAACCCGGCCGCTGGCCACGGGCGCATTGGTGATGTGAACGTCGCCGAACGACCCAGGCAAAACCGGTGCTAGCCAGACGCTTCCGCTGGAGACATTCACGTCATAGCGCATGAGGCTGGCGACAAGCTGAATCGGCGTGGTGGCGGCCCAAGCCTGCGGTGAGCAGGCCGTGGGATAAGGGACCGGAGCGACGAACTTCTCCCGTTCGAAGCCACAGAAAAGTTCCGGCAGCCGCCCGCCCGAGAACTCGGCCGCATCGAGGAGCGCGGTCGCGATCGTCTGGGCTTCTTCAACGAAGCCATAGCGCAACAAACCAGCGACGAGTATCGCATTATCGTGTGGCCAGACGGAACCGTTGTGATAGCTCGCAGGATTGTAGGCACCCATATCGCTTCCAAGGGTTCGCACGCCCCAACCACTGAACATTTCGGGAGACATCAGCCGTTCCACCACCTGTGGGGCCTTGTCCTCATCGACGAGTCCAAGCCAAAGGCACGAGCCGATGTTGGACGCGCACGAGTCCACCTGGCGTTTCCGGCCATCCAGGGCGATGGCGTAGTACCCGCGTTCAGGGAACCAAAACTGTTCGTTAAACTTTCTCTTCAACTGCTCCGCCTGCTCGGCGAGCCGGACAGCAAGCCCCGTGTCACCGGCGTCGTACGCCATCCACGCCCGGGACTGATAGGCAACGTAGTGCCTGAACTTCGCAAAGCGCGATGGGCGTCTCTGCCAAGCGGCCGTCGGCGAAGTTGATCCCGTCCCAGGAGTCTTTCCAACCCTGGTTGATGAGGCCCTGGTCATTGAGGCGTTCATACTCGACGAATCCGTCGCCGTCTTTGTCCCCGTAGTCGCGAATCCAATCCAATGCCCGGTCCGCGTGGGGTAGCAGCGCAGCCATGGTGTCGGCGGCGAAGCCCCACCGGCTGACGGCACCGAGGACGGCGACGAACAGCGGAGTGGCATCCACGCTCCCGTAGTAGATGGACTTTCCACCTAAGGCAAGCGCGCTGGAGACATCGAGCCTGACCTCATGCAGGATTTTGCCCGGTTCCTCCTCGGTCATCGGGTCAATCACGGTACCTTGGCGGTCCGCCAGGGTCTGGAGCGTGCCCAAAGCCAGGGAGGGATCCACTGGAAGCGCCATCAGCGATGCCCATAGTGCGTCGCGGCCGAATAGCGTCATGAACCAGGGCGCTCCAGCCGCGACCACGACGCGGTCCGGATGGTTCGGGTCCTCGATGCGAAGTGCGCCCAAGTCGTCGTAGCTTTGGCGCAGGGTCCGCTCGATCGAGATGTTCCCGATGTGTACGACCGGGATCTCGGCTTGAGGTGTGTCAAGGATGTGAGACAATCGGGGAGTTTCTTTTCGGTTAGGCAGCAGCGGGAAGCGGCTGGTTTTCTCTTGTGAAGTTGGCCATTGCTGTCGCCGGCGGCAGGCCCTCGTTGTTGGTGTGAGGGCGCCAGCGGTTGTAGAACACTTCGATGTAGCGCATGGTGGCCCGTCGGGCGTCCTGGCAGGTGGCGAAGCTGTGGTGATGGTAGAACTCGTTTTTCAGGGATGAGAACAGCGATTCGGCCACTGCATTGTCCCAGCACACCCCGGTGGCGCCCATCGATTGGCGGATCTTGTTCCCGGCGCACCAGGCGACCATTTCCCGGGAGGTGTACTGCGTTCCGTGGTCGCTGTGAAAAATGGCGTTGGGGGTCAGGTGGCCGCGGTCCCTGGCCATCGTCAGGGCTCCGGTTACCAACGAGGTGCGCATATGGTCAGCCATGGCCCAGCCGACGACCATGCGGGTGCACAGGTCAATGACAGTGGCCAGGTAGAGCCAGCCCTCGCCGGTGCGCAGGTAGGTAATGTCGCCCACCAGGCGCGTTCCAGGGGTCTGCGCGGTGAAGTCCCGGCCGATGAGGTCAGCGAAGACTTTATCCGGATCCGAGGCGATCGTGGTGCGTTTGAACGCTCTCATCCGCTTTGCCGTCCACCCGTTTTCGGCCATGATCCCCGCTACAGTGCCCACCGAAACCTCGATGCCGGCGGCGGCAAGTTTCGCATGGACCATGCGATGCCCGAAGATCCCGTCGGAGGAATCGAAGACGGTCTTCACCTGATCCGTCAGTTCCCGGCGGCGGAGCGCGGTCGGGGTTTCCGCGGCGTCCAGCCACCGGTAATACGTGGCCCGTGGGAGATCCAGCTGGCGGCACATCCAGGCCACCGGGAAGTCGGCGCTCTTCTCCTGAACAACTCGGTACAAGTCCACTACCGTTGTTCTTTGGCGAAGAACGCCGAAACTTTTTTCAGGAAATCGTTCTCCCTCTCCAGCTCCCGCAGCCGTGCTTCCAAAGCCTTGTATTTCGCAGGATCCACCGGATCATCCGGTTTGCCGCCGCTCTCCGGTTGCCCTTCACGAGACAGCCGCACCCAGCGCTTCAACGCCGTGACGGAAATGCCGAGCTCAGGAGCGACAGAGGCAGGCGAACGGCCAGATGAAACCACAAGCTCAACGGCATCAGCCTTGAACTCATGGGAATAGGTAGGTCGAGCAGACATGAGCACAATCCTTTCAAACTGTGTCTCAGATCAGTAGTACACCTCAGCTACCCATTCCCGGCGCCGCAGGTCACTCGGCGACGCCCTTCCGATCGCACATGATCAAGGAGGGGTTCTGGACGGGCGGAGTCGGTTATTGGCACGGCGCGGACTACGCGGGTTTGCTGGCCTTGGGGGTCGATGACCGTGCGGTATGTGAGGCCGTCGGAAGTCGCGACTGCGCCCTCCCCAGAGATCACGACCCCTTTCGTCTGGTCCTGCCAGTTCGCCATGATGGTCAGAGAGCCGCCTTCAAACCGGCGCGCCTCCTCCCAGCGTCGCGTGATCCGGGCCTCCTTGACTTCGAAAAGGTCGGCGAAATCCGACGCGATGCTCAGGGAGACAAGGCAATTTGCGGGGGTCACGGAGTAGTTCCGAACAGTGATCGTTTCAACGATTCCTACACCCACTTCACGCAACCGGTCCACCATAAGGGGACTGTCAGCGTGCCCGTCCGGGCGGAGAGCCCGGCTCGCCATCAGCGCCCGGTACGGCTCCCTGGTCTCTGCGGCCAGCGGCTCTAAGGGCTGGCCGTTGATGGTCAGGATCCAGCGCGACAGTATGCGCGTGTCCTGAAAGAACACGCCGTGCGGAAATTCGGGATGCATATCTCCGTTGGCCAAGGAGATACACAATGACGAACCCTCCACCAAGGTGACGGTTCCAGCTCCTAGCGGTCCTGCCGCCGTGTCAGCATTCCATCCAGCCATCCTGGGCTCCTCGACGAAATCGGTTAGACAGGACTCGACGCTACGCCGGTCTTTGCTGAAGTGCCATTGACTGGCGGCAGCCGCTTCGTATCCTGCTCGGGGATTCGTTGATCGGATGACGTCGGCGACGCCTTCCCGGTGAACCCTCATGGTCTCGGCGCCTGCGTCTGGATCATATGCGCAGACGGCGTCGATAATCGCGCGATGTTGGGGCAGCGAAACTGTAGGCCCGGCCGGGCTGGCGGGCAAGCCTGAACTGGAATCAGGCTGCTGTCCGCGGAGCCGCTGGATTGTGGCGGCGGCCGTCTGTTGGGAACTGATCGATTTGATCCGGGCGTGGAGCGTCTTCTGCGGCCGGCCAAAAGCTGGAGCTCCGCGGGCTCGTGCGGTGCCGCCCGTAACCATCTCCGGCAAACGTTCCGCAGCATCGCTATCCAACATTCAACCGCAACGCTGAATTAGTTTTTCCTTGCCACCGGTCCCTCAAGTTGTACTCCGGCCCCTATACCCAGCGGTTGGTCCCCTACCAGCTGGGACCTCACGTCCGGACCCCCTCGACGAACGCGGCCCTCACAAGCTGCATCAGATCCGGAGACTGGAAGAGCTGAACGCCGGTCATGGCCATCAGCAGCGCACCATCCAATGCGGCGCTGTCACCCTCGACTCCGCCGGCAAGCCCTGCAGCCTCACGGCTGTGCATACCGAGACCCGGGGCAAGTTCCAGGTTCGACTGGACCGAGGGAATGATCTGGCTGACGTTTCCCATGTCCGTCGATCCGGGGAACACTTCAGCCCGTGGAAGTTCCGTGTTCCGGCCGATCCGCTGGAAGTTGTCCTCGAGCAACCTGCCCAGGACGCCGTTTGGCACCATTGAGGCATAAGCCGGGGCTGGCGAGACGATCTCGACGTCGGTGCCGGTGGCCAGCGCGGCGGCGCGGGCACAGTTCTCGATGCGGGGCACGACGTCGGCGAGCAGCTTCCGCGTGTCCGGCGCCCGGACATACGCCCTAATCAACGCCGCCTCCGGAATGATATTGGGCACCTCTCCGCCATCGACGACGACGGCGTGGACCCTCACGTCC
>NZ_JBFRHB010000044.1:0-46702 GCF_052115645.1 Arthrobacter sp. 2MCAF14
CGCCCGCTCCGTGCCCTGCTCCCTGATCAACGCATCCAAAGACTCAACCCACTCGGCAGTCTCTTCCGGATCACGATCAGGCAGCTGGGAAGTCAACCCGCTAAGGATGTGTGAGGTCTCTTCTCCTGCAGCCACGTCCAACCTCTCTTCATTGAATGTCTGGGCGCTTGCACTGTGGTGCGCGCTGAAACGTGCATAGAAATTTCGTATTGTGAGAATAAAATTCTGTAATTCGAGATTAGCGACGCCTTCGCCAAGCGTCAATCCAGCGGGGCGGAGGCTAGCGCTCGCAAGGCCTCGCGGCCCCACGCTGCCGTTTGTGACCGCCGTCGGGACCTCGGCCCTTGACCAAAGGTGACCTAGCTCATACAGTTATTTCACTATTCAATAACTAGATTCCACGATGCGAAAAAGTTTAAACTCCTCTCACAGCGTCTCGGAAGCCTAGTTGCAGCACCACAAAGAAGTGGAGATCCACGATGCAATCGACTCCCCCAGTCGGCGTCACAGCGGCTCCGGAGCAGACCGTACTGCCAGGCAGTTCGGTCCATCCGTCAGTAGGAAATGAAACCCTGTGCGATGTAGCGTCCGTCGCAGCAGGCCGCACCATCAGCCCCAGCCTCTATAACCTCGACCTCGCCCCCACCAAGAAGGAGGGTAGGCGTTGGACCAGCTACAGCATCTTCACCCTCTGGGCCAACGACGTCCATAGCCTCGGAAACTACGCTTTCGCGATTGGCCTCTTTTCGCTTGGCCTGGGCGGGTGGCAAATCCTCGTGGCCCTGGGCATTGGCGCGGTTTTGCTGTTCACACTCTTGACCTTCTCCGGTTTCATGGGCCAGAAGACCGGTGTTCCCTTCCCTGTGATGAGCCGGATCAGCTTCGGTATCCGGGGGGCCCAGTTGGCCAGCCTGGTCCGTGGCGCAGTGGCCATCGCCTGGTTCGGCATTCAGACCTACCTTGCCTCCGTGGTGCTCCGCGTCATGCTTGTCGCCATGTTCCCTGGACTCAAGGACATGGACGCCAACTCGATCCTCGGCCTGTCCACCCTTGGCTGGATCGCCTTCGTATCCCTCTGGATTGTCCAGTTGGTTATCGTCAGCTTCGGCATGGAAATGATCCGCAAATACGAGGCCTTCGCCGGCCCCATCATTCTTGCCACCATGCTGGCCATCGCCATCTGGGTCTTCACGGAGGCCGGGGGCGCCATCCAGTGGTCCGGCATCAGGGGCCTCGAAGGCGGCGAGATGTGGCGCACGATCTTCGCCGGCGGCGCGCTCTGGGTCTCCATCTACGGCACCTTCGTGCTGAACTTCTGCGACTTCACCCGTTCCTCGGTGTCCAAGAAGTCGATTGTCCGCGGCAACTTCTGGGGCATCCCCATCAACATGCTCCTGTTCGGTGCAATCGTGGTCATCATGGCCGGCGGCCAGTACAAGATCAACGGCAAGATCATTGAAAGCCCCTCGGACATCGTGCAGAGCATCCCCAACACGCTCTTCCTTGTCCTGGCCTGCCTTGCCTTGCTGATCCTGACCATCGCAGTGAACCTCATGGCGAACTTCGTGGCACCTGTCTACGCGCTCACCAATCTCTTCCCCAAGCACCTGAACTTCCGTAAGGCAGCCTGGGTCAGCGGTACCATCGGCCTGATCATCCTGCCGTGGAACCTCTACAACAACCCTTTGGTGATCGTGTACTTCCTGGGCGGACTCGGCGCGCTGCTCGGCCCGCTGTTCGGCGTCGTCATGGCCGACTACTGGCTCCTGCGCCGCGGCAAGGTCAACATCCTTGACCTCTACACAGACCACCCTTCAGGCACCTACTTCTACAAGCGCGGCGTCAACCCCCGGGCGATCGCCGCAATGGTTCCGGCCGCCGTCGTCGCCGTCCTCATTGCGTTCGTTCCGGCTCTTGAGGCCGTGGCGCCGTTCGCTTGGTTCTTCGGAGCAGGCATCGGAGCGTTGTGCTACTACGTGTTCGCGGACAAGAAGCAGCAGCACACCGACGTCTCCGGCGAGCCGATCGCCGTCGTCAGCAACCACTAATACTCAACTGGCTCGCAGAAAACGCCGTTTTCGCCCATCAAAACGACAACAACTGCGAGCCAGTTGGGCTTCCCCCCAATCTAGGAGGAACACATGCGCATCCTCGTCGCAAACGTCAACACCACCCAATCCATGACCGACTCCATCGCAGCGCAGGCGCGAAGCGTCGCGGCTCCCGGCACCGAGATCATCGGCATCACCCCGCGGTTCGGCGCCGATTCCTGCGAAGGGAACTTTGAAAGCTACCTCGCCGCCATCGCCGTGATGGACCGCGTGGTCAACTACCCCGAACCGTTCGACGCCGTCATCCAGGCCGGTTACGGCGAGCACGGCCGCGAGGGGCTCCAGGAGCTCCTCGACGTTCCGGTGGTGGACATCACCGAGGCCGCGGCCAGCACCGCGATGTTCCTCGGCCACAAATACTCAGTGGTCACCACTCTGGACCGCGCGGTCCCGCTCATCGAAGACCGCCTCAAGCTCGCCGGCCTCGACGACCGCTGTGCATCCGTCCGCGCGAGCGGTATGGCCGTCCTGGAGCTCGAGGAATACCCGGACCGCGCAGTCGAAGCCATCGTGGAACAGGCCGAACGAGCCGTGCGTGATGACAAAGCCGAGGTCATCGTCCTCGGCTGCGGCGGCATGGCCGGCCTCGACGAGCAGATCCGCCAACGCTGCGGCGTTCCCGTGGTGGATGGAGTCGCCGCAGCCGTGACTATCGCCGAGTCCCTCGTCCGTCTGGGACTGTCCACGTCCAAGGTCCGGACCTACGCCACCCCGCGCCCCAAGACCGTCATAGGCTGGCCCCTGACCACAACGGACACGACGACGGCGGATGCTCCCGCCGCGCGCTAGCTCAACAAACAGGAGAACCGCGTGAGCGAAACCATCCCTACCCGGCCCCGGGTCGCCGTCGTCACCGGAGCCGGCTCCGGGATCGGGCGGGCGGTTGCCCGCCTTCTGCTGGCCGAAGGTTACCGCGTTGCCCTCGCCGGACGGCGGGAAGCGCAGCTTCTCGAGACTGCAGCACGGCACCCCGAGGCGCTCGTGGTGCCGTGCGATGTGACAGTGCCCGACGACGTCGCGCGCCTTTTCGCGGCGGCCCGCCAACGCTGGGGGAGGGTTGATGTCCTGTTCAACAATGCGGGCATCTTCGGTCCTTCCGGCGGCGTGGACGAGATCAGCGTGGCCGATTGGGATTCGACTCTGGCCGTGAATGTCACCGGCTCCATGCTCTGCGCGGCCGAGGCTGTGCGGACCATGAAGTCGCAGGAGCCACAGGGCGGACGCATCATCAACAACGGCTCCATCTCAGCCCATTCACCGCGGCCATTGTCCGTCGCGTACACCGTGAGCAAGCATGCCATGAGCGGCCTGACCAAGAGTATCGAGCTGGACGGGCGTCCGTATGGCATTACGTGCGGGCAGATCGATATCGGCAACACCCGCACCGAAATCATGGACACCATCGGCGTGGGCTCGGGGGCGCTCCAGGCCGATGGCAGCAGGCGCGTGGAGCCCATGTTTCCTGTGGAGGATGCTGCACGCGCTGTGCTCATGATGGCCAACATGCCCGCGTCGGCCAATGTTGGTTCCGTGGTGGTGACCGCCGCCGGGATGCCGTTCGTGGGCCGGGGCTAGCTGGCAGCTGCTGGAAGCCCGGCTACCTAGAAAATCGACCAGCCAGTGCGGGTGGTGAACTCATCGAGGGCGGCAACGCCCGCGAGTGAATTCCCGGATCGTCCCAGGCCGGGGCTCCAGACGCAGATGGTGCATTTGTTGGGTACCACGGCCACAATTCCGCCACCCACCCCGCTCTTTCCAGGGAGCCCCACGCGGTAGGCGAATTCGCCGGCGGCGTCGTAGGTGCCGCACGTGAGCATCACGGCGTTGATTCTCTTTGTCTGCGAGGGCGACAGAAGAGCCATGCCGTTCCCGCGCAGCCCGTTGTTGGCCAGGAACCTGCTCGCGAGGGCCAAATCAGTGCAGCTCATTTCAAGCGCGCACTGGTTGATGTATGCCTCGAGGACCGAGTCCACGGGGTTTTCGAGGTTTCCGTAGCTTGCCAGGAAGTGTGCCAGCGAGGCGTTGCGGTGACTGTTCGCGGCCTCTGAAGCGGCCACCTCGGGGTCGGCATCGATAGAGTTGTTGCCGCTTTCTTGCCGGAGCAATTCCCGGACGGGAGACGCCGAGTTGCCCACGATGCTGAGCAGCCTGTCGGTGACAACCAGGGCGCCGGCATTGATGAACGGATTCCGCGGAATTCCGTCTTCGTGTTCGAGCTGCACCAGGGAATTGAACGGATTGCCGGAGGGCTCCCGGAACACGCGCTTCCAGATCCGGTCGCCATCCCCGGCCAGCACCAGCGCGAGGGCATAGACCTTCGAAATGCTTTGGATGGAGAAGGGCACATCGGCGTCTCCGGAGGAGAACACGTCGCCGTTGGAGGTTGCCACGGAAATGCCGAATTGCTTGGTATCTACCGCGGCCAGGCTCGGGATGTAGTCTGCAGGCGCTCCTTGGCCGAGCAAGGGCTGAACCGTGCCGACAATGTCGTCAAGGAGATTCTGGAGGTCCATGTTTCTTAGTGCCGTCCTTCGGAGTGGGTCCACAGCCTGAGCTGAAGATGCGCGAGCAGCCGTTGCTCTGCGGAGTGGAGGTCGATGCCGGCCACTTCACAGGCTCGCCGCAGCCGGTAATGGACCGTATTCCGGTGGACTGCCAGTTCTTCCGCGCACCGGTTCACATCACCGAAGAATTCGAGGTACGTCAACAGCGTAGTGGCGAACTCCGGGTACATGTCGCACAGCACGGAGATGCCACCATGCCGAAGGTCGGTCCTCGAAGCCAGAAGCTCCAGCAATTCCTTCGTCAAAACAGTCGTTTCGACGTCTGCGTAGGACGCCACATGGATCGAGGGAGTGCTTTCCAGAACCTTCAATACGCTGCGGACGTGTTCCAGCGTTCCATGCAATGCGTCGAGGCGTTCGACGACGGGCCCGACGGCGGCCTGCACCTGGCAGTGCAGGTGGACTCTTGCATCCCGGACAATGACGTTGATGAGGCGGTTGATGGCCGGCGGGGACTTTATGGGGTCAAGGTCAGGAAGAATCATGGCTATTTCCAGGCCGATGGCTCCCACCACGGCACCGGGACGGTAGGCGGCCGCATGGATCGATGCCACATTGGCCAGCTCCCCTCGCCGCAGTTGCAAGCCGGCTGCGGTCTCGTCGTCGCCTTGGGCGGAGATCAGGACGAGGGCTGCCGGCTTGGATGGATCGATGCCCGCGGACTGCGCCTGGGAGTGGATCTGGGGAGTGCCGCTCAGCAGGCTGGAGATCCTGTCCCGCCGCAGTGCCTGGGACTGCTCGTTGCGGTGCCGGACCAGTTCTATGGCCGCGTGCCGTGCCGCTCCAACCATGAGCTTGTCGGTGTTGGGAGCGAGCGGTTCCTTCCCTTCCTGAAGCCAGATGTACCCCAGGATCCTGTTGCCTGCGTGGATACCGATCGCCACCCGTTCCCGGAGGCCTTCCGTCGGGTTGGCTTCCATGTGGATGGGAGCCTCGGCCGCTTGCAGGTGCTTGTAGACCCCTGACTCCTTCAACAGTTTTTGGTAACGCTCCGGTCCACGCCGGGCCAGGATGGAGAGCCTGCGGAGTTCATCGACGTCGTTGGAGGCCGGCGAGTACGCCAGGACGCGGTTTGCCGGATCCTCAATGACCACGTGGCCGTTGGTCAGGGTCGCGGTGGTCTGGGCGATCGCAAAAAGATCCCGGTGAATGATCGTGGACGCGTCGGTGGAAAGTGCAGGCTCCTGGATGCGGTTCTTGGCGATGCTTTCCAGCGTTCCCCAGTTCATTGCCGGAGACACTGAGATCAGGCCGATTCCGGTGGGAAACAGCACTTCCTGGACGGCGTCCAGGTCCTCCTCGTTCCCTTTCACCGCGACGGCGGCGGGGTAGTCCGGAATCAGCTTCCGGATGCCGGGCAATGCCGCGCGACCCCGGACTCCGATCAGCAGGACCAAGCTCCCGCGTTGGACCGGCGCCTCGTCCTCGGCGTCCACGATCACCGTTTCACGAACCATGCCGTTGTCCGTTCCGGGAGGAACCAGCAGTTGCCCGTTGTCGACGCCGATGTCTTCAAGTATGTCGCTGAGCATGGCGCCAATGACATGCTCGGCAGATTCATGGGGTGCCACCCGTATTCACTTCCTCTAAGCGGCTTAGCCGCGCTCACAGCCATGAACACTACTCGCACTCTGGCGGAACGAAGTTGTCATTCGCGCACAACGGGGGTCGGGCGAATTTAGCTGGCCAGACAGTTCCTTCCCTTCCGCAGGAACCTAGAGTTGTTTCCGTCCCCTCCTCTGACGATCCAGCAGTGTAGCTGTGATTCCACGCGTCAGCAGGGGGACAAGTTCTGGAGCATGCAGCCGCACCCGCGGAACCGGAGTCAAAGGAGACCCCTGGAATGAAACGCACACTGAACCCGCCTGCGCCGAGCCCGATCGCCGGGGCTCAGATTGCCGGGCTTGATCCGGCTGATTCGCTGGAAAACAACCGGGAGCTTCTTGGCGACCGTTCGACCGCCGCGCAGGATTTTTCGAGCGAGGACGCCGGTTACCACAAGACCCTCAAACCCCGGCAGATCCAAATGATAGCGATCGGGGGCGCGATCGGAACGGGCCTCTTCATGGGGGCGGGTGGCCGATTGAATAGTTCCGGTCCGGCCTTGATCTTCGTCTACGCGCTCTGCGGGTTCTTTGCGTTCCTGATTCTGCGCGCCCTCGGCGAACTGGTTCTCCACAGGCCATCCTCGGGTTCGTTCGTGTCCTATGCCAGGGAGTTCTATGGCGAGAAGCTTGCCTACGCGGCCGGCTGGTTGTACTTCCTCAACTGGGCCATGACCTCGATTGTCGATGTCACCGCCGTGGCGCTTTACGTCAAATTCTGGGGGCAATTCTGGGTGCCGCTGCAAACAATCCCACAATGGCTTATCGCGCTTTGCGCCCTCGTCATTGTCCTGGCCCTCAACCTCGTCTCCGTGAAAATCTTCGGCGAGATGGAATTCTGGTTCGCCATGATCAAGGTGACTGCGCTGGTAGCTTTCCTCGTCGTCGGGGTCTGCTTCATCGTCTTTGGTGGGAAGACCGACATCGGCGTTCCCGGGCTGGGCGTGATCCTGGACCACGGCGGAGCTTTCCCGACCGGTGCCGTAGCGCCCCTGCTCGCGATCAGCGGCGTCGTGTTCGCGTATGCCGCGATTGAACTTGTTGGTACGGCTGCAGGCGAAACTGCCAACCCGGAAAAGGTGATGCCCAAGGCCGTCAACACGGTGGTCTTCCGGATCGCACTCTTCTATGTCGGTTCCGTGGTGCTCCTCTCGCTGCTCTTGCCGTTCACGGCGTACAAAACCGGCGAATCGCCCTTCGTCACCTTCTTCTCCCATCTCGGAGATCCCCATGCCGCGGCTGTTTCGGCATCGGTGATGAACTTCGTTGTCCTGACAGCGGCATTGTCGAGTCTCAACGCCGGCCTCTATTCCACGGGCCGGATCCTGAGGTCCATGGCGGTCAATGGCTCCGCGCCACAGTTCACCGCCAGGATGAGCAAATCGGGGGTGCCGTATGGCGGCATCCTGCTGACAGCGGTGATCACTCTTCTTGGCGTCGGCCTGAATGCCCTGGTGCCGTCCCAAGTTTTCGAGATCGTTCTCGAGGTGTCTGCGATCGGGATCATCGGCGGCTGGGCAACCATCATCCTGTGCCACATCAAGCTTCAGACCTGGGTCAGGCTCGGCAAGGCCGTTCGTCCGTCATTCCGACTCTTCGGAGCCCCCTTCACCTCATACCTCACGCTCGCCTTCCTTGCCTTCGTTCTCGTCACGATGGGCTTCTCGGAGACCGGGCGCTGGGTGCTCGCTTCCCTGCTGCTGCTGATACCCCTGCTCATTGCCGGCTGGTTCGCTTGCCGCAAACGGATCCTGGAGGCAGCCGAGGCCCGACGCGGCCACACGGGCGGCTTGCCCGTCGTCGCCGGCTCCTTCTCCCAGGCCGGCCAACGCTCCTGATGCACAACGAATTGATGGAAAGCGGAATTACCTTGCCCGGCATGACGTCGCGAAACAACAGCGCCACCCTGACCCAGCAAACCACCCTGGGTAAGCGAAGCCTGCGGGACATCGGCACGCCCAGCAGCGCGTGGCGTTCGCGCGCCGACGCGTGGGAGTTTCTCGGGTACGCGTTCAAACAGCTGGCAAAGGGCGGCCCGGGAACGCGGTCGCATTCCGGTCTCCAGGACCAGGCCATCCAGGCCCTGCGCCTGCTGCAGGCCGTGGAACTGTATTGGGCGGCGCCGGGGCTGGCCGCGTTGGTGCCGCTACTCGACTGCGTGGATTCGGGTGATTACGACGCCGGACTGGAGATGATCCGCGGAATGTCCCACCTGATGCCTTCCGTCGGTCCGGGACCAGTCAGTCCGGAACCAAGTCATTCCGGGGCGGAGCGCTCAATTTCGGGTGTTCAGGACGAGGGCTCCGGGGAGCAACGGCCAGCGAGGGAGCGGCCACGGTTCGAGGTCCTTTTTGTCGACGACATCACCGAACAAGAAGCCGAAGCGCTGAAAGCGGACATGCTGGCCCAGCGGAGGCCGTCGGATGCCTTCACCTATGAACTCATCGTGGTTCCCAGCTACGAGGACGCGCTGGTTGCTTTGGTCCTGAACCCTGCCATCCAGGCCTGCATTCTCCGCCCGGGATTCACCATCGGCAGCAGCCAGCCGCTTGGCCGCGACCTGAGGAAATACGTTGCCGGCCTGGCTGGCCCTGAACTTGCCGGAATGCCACCGCTGGGCAGGTTCCTTAGCCTGGCAGAGCAGATCTCCGAGTTACGCCCCGAACTGGATGTGTACCTGGTAGCCGGAGTCGCTATGGAGAGCCTCGCGGGTTCACTGACGAAGCGGTTCCGGAGGATTTTCCGCAGGCAGGACAATCTCGACCTGCACCTATCCCTGTTGTCGGGCGTCGCTGAGCGGTACAGGACCCCGTTTTTCACTGCGCTGCAGGAATACAGCCGGCGGCCGGCCAGCGTCTTCCACGCCTTGCCGATCTCTCGCGGCGGCTCGGTGGGCAATTCGCCCTGGATCCGCGACATGGTTGATTTCTACGGGATGAATCTTCTCTTGGCCGAGACGTCTGCGACTTCGGGGGGCCTCGATTCGCTGTTGGATCCGCACGGATCGATCAAGGAGGCCCAGGACTTGGCGGCGCGGGCTTTCGGCGCCCAAAAGACCTTCTTCGTCACGAATGGAACATCCACCGCCAACAAGATCGTTCATCAGTCCATCCTTGCTCCAGGGGATGTGGTCCTCGTCGACCGCAACTGCCACAAATCCCACCATTACGCTTTCGTCCTCGCCGGGGCCCAGGTTTCCTACTTGGATGCCTACCCGCTGGACCAGTATGCGTTCTACGGCGCCGTACCCCTCGCCAGCATCAAGGCCCGGTTGCTGGCCTACCGACGTGCCGGGCGCCTGGACGCAGTCAAAATGATCACGCTGACCAACTGCACCTTCGACGGCATCGTCTATGACGTCGAACGGGTCATGGAAGAATGCCTGGCCATCAAACCCGACCTGGTCTTCCTTTGGGACGAAGCGTGGTTCGCCTTCGCCCGGTCCCACCCCGTCTTCCGACGCAGGACGGCCATGGCAGCGGCGAGGACGCTTGAGGTTTCTTTCGGTGATCCCCACTACGCCGGCAGGCATGCTGAACAAGCGGCATCGCTCCACGACGCGGTGACGGGCGCGCCCGCCGATGATGAACTCTGGCTGAAGACCCGGCTGATCCCGGATCCAGCGAAAGCGCGACTGCGCGTCTACGCCACGCAGTCCACCCACAAGACCCTCACTTCGTTGCGCCAGGGATCCATGATCCATATCTTCGATCAGGACTTCAGCGAGCATAACCAAGAGGCGTTCCGCGAAGCGTATATGACCCATACTTCGACATCGCCCAATTACCAGATCCTCGCTTCTCTCGACATCGGGCGCCGCCAGATAGAACTTGAGGGTTTCGGCCTGGTCCAGAAACAGGCGGATCTGGCAACCAGCGTTGCCCAGGCTGTGGCCCGCCACACCTTGTTGAAGAAGTACTTCCGGGTCCTCACGTCGAGGGACCTCATTGCGGCGCCCTATCGGGAAACGGGCAGCGCCATGCCGCTCCGGGACGGGCTGGCAGCCCTGGCGGACGCCTGGCGGCACGACGAGTTCGTCGTCGACCCCAGCCGCATCACGCTGGATATCAGCCGGACAGGGATCGACGGCGACACGTTCCGGCACCGCTATCTCGCCGACAAACACGGGATCCAAGTCAACAAGACATCACGTAACACCGTGCTCTTCATGACCAACATCGGCACGTCCCGCAGCGCCGTCGCCTACCTGATCGAAGTCCTGGTCAAGCTGGCCGAGTCGTTCGAGGAGGAGCGGGCGGCGCGGAAAACGGCAGACGCCGGCCTCGCCGCGGGCCTCACGGGAGCCACTCCGCCCTTGCCGGACTTCAGCAGGTTCGCGGACCGCTACCGGGGCGATCCGCTCAGTCCCGATGGGGACATCCGGGCCGCCTATTTCGAGAGCTACAAGGATGGATCAACCGCGTACCTGGCGGCCGACGAGCTCAAGGCCAGGATCGCGGCGGGCGACGAAGTTGTGTCGGCCGGATTCGTCACGCCCTACCCTCCGGGGTTCCCTATCCTCGTCCCGGGTCAGGTCATCACCAGCCAGACGTTGGCGTTCATGGCTGCATTGGATACGCGTGAAATCCACGGCTTCGACTCAGGGCGCGGGTTCCGGATCTTCGCGGACAAGGCGGACAAGGCGGTCAAGGACGCGTAGCACTGAATCGATGGATTCCACATTGTGAAATTTGAATTCCCCCTTGTGGAATGATGTGATCGGGATTACATTGAATTCATCCCCGAAAATCGGGGCTGTTCCCAAACTGATTGGTTCAGATCAATGAAGTTCCCAGACTCTGCGGCGCTGAAGGCGAGTTCGGCCCCGCGGAAGAAGAAGCCACTGTATAAGTCGCTCTTCTTCCAAATTCTGATCGCCGTCGTCGCAGGTGTACTCATCGGCCATTTCTGGCCGAACATCGGGTCCGCCCTCCGGCCACTGGGCGATGGTTTCATTCAACTCATCAAGATGATCATCGCTCCGCTGATCTTCCTCGTGATCGTCACGGGAATCTCGGCGGTCGGCGACGTCAAGGCGGTCGGGAGGGTCGGGGTCAAGGCACTCCTGTACTTCACCGGCGCCACGCTTTTTGCCCTGGTCTTCGGCCTGATTGTGGGAAACCTGGTCCAGCCCGGCGCCGGACTCCACATCGATCCGAGCACCCTTTCCCATGATGCGCTGAATGCAAAGACCGGGACTGCGCCGCCCAAGGATGCGGCTTCCTTCCTCCTGGACATCATTCCCACGTCTGTGATCGGCGCTTTCGCCAGCAACAGCCTGCTCCAGGTCCTGTTCTTCTCGGTGTTCTTCGGCGCGGCGATCGTCGTCATCGGCCGCGAGCGCTGCCTACCGGTCATCAGCCTCATGGAAACCGTCCTGGAACTGATCTTCAAGATCATGTCCTGGATCATGAAAGTGGCGCCCATCGGTGCCTTTGGCGCCATGGCGTTCATCATCGGCCAGTACGGACTCGACACCCTCGGGACGTATGCGCTCCTGATCGCCTCCTGTTACGGGGCGGCCATAGTCTTCATCGGCCTGCTGTTCCTCGTCGCCTGGAGCTTCGCCCGGGTGCCCCTGTGGCAGTTCCTGAAGTACACCCGTGAGGAATTCCTCCTCGCGCTCGGCACCGCATCCACCGAGGCGGTCATGCCCCGGATCATGACTAAGCTGACCAACGCTGGTTGCTCCCGGGCTACCACCGGCCTGGTTGTCCCGACTGGCTACTCCTTCAACCTCGACGGCGCCGCGATCTACCTTTCGATCTCGCTGCTGTTCTTGGCCCAGGCCTTCGGTCACCACCTCGACCTCGGCCAGCAGCTGGCAGCCCTTGGCGTCCTGCTCCTCACGTCCAAAGGCATGGCGGGCGTCCCCGGCTCGTCGTTCCTGGCACTCTCGGCCACCGCCGCGGCACTGGGCATCTTCCCGGTCGCCGGCGTCGCGCTGCTCCTCGGTGCAGACCGCCTCATGGACTCCATGCGCGTCGTCGTCAACCTCCTGGGCAACTGCGTGGCGACGTTCGTCGTCGCGAAATGGGAAGGCCAGTTCGACCGTTCGGTCATGCTCCGTGCCTTCAGGGGCGAGATCACCAACGAGGATTCCGCCATCATGCTCGGAGCCGAAGACGTCTTCGAGGAACAGGAAATCGAGCGCCTCAGCGAAGGACGCGAGCCTTCACCGAAGTTCCGCGGCGGCCCGAACCCCGATGCGATTCCGCAGTTCGAAATGACCAAACCGGGCCAACACCGGAGCCCCTCCGTCAGTCCGGACTAAGGCACCACGCACCATTCCGGTTGATCGCCCCACGGCACCGTGGGGCGATCACCCATTTAAGGGGTTGCGAAAAGCGGCAGCAGCTCCGACAAATCCGCGCGCAGGCCCGACGCGGCTACCCGGCCGGCGTCGACGGCGTCGGACCAGGCCAAGCGGCCGGTCACCATCGCCAGCCAGGTGGCGGCGTCGCACTCAATGACGTTAGGCGGGGTGCCGCGCGTGTGCCGGGGGCCCTCCACGCACTGGGTGACGCCGAACGGCGGCACCCTGACTTCCACCGAGTTGCCGGGGGCGCGGGCGGTGAGTTCCTCCAGCGAGTAACGCACGGCGGTCGCCAGCACAGTGCGCGACGGCGGCGTCACCGGCCCGGGTTCGTGCCCGGATTCTTGCCCGACGGTGTCCTGCCCGACGGCGGCCTGCCATGCGGCCAGTGCCGCGCGGCCTTCTTCACGGTCGATCCGGCGTCGTGCAATTGCCATAGTTCGCTGGTTCCAATCAGTCCAGCAGCGCCGAGACGGCGTGGCCCAGGCGGATCCTGCCGACCGAGTGGCCGCCGCCGAGGACGGGCTCCACGACCTTTTCCAGCACGCTCGAGACACCAGGGATATCCACGGCGCCGGCAACCGCGAGAAGCGTGAGTCCAACCAGGGTGGCTGCGCGGGGATTCCCGTCGAGGATCTTCACTGCGACGGAGGCGCCTGTGGGGGTTGCCAAGACCAGGACGCCTTCCGCTCCGCCCTTGGCAAGCACTTCGAGTTCGTCCATGACGATGGTGTTCGCCTCGCCGCGGCCTTGCACTGCCCAGGGGTAGTCCAGCATGGACGTGGCAATGGTCGCCGCGCGGGCGTTGGAGCTCGAGTCCCGCGGGGCCTGGGCAAGGCGCGAGTAGGCCCGCGCCAGCCCGGTCAGGGAAAGCGCGGCGACCGGTGCCCCGCAGCCATCAATCCCAAGGTGGGCGATTTTCTCGCCGCTGTATTCCTCGATGACGGTCCGCACGCGGTGTTGCAAGGGATGGTTGGGCTCCAGGTAACTGTGCGTGTCCCAGCCGTTCTCGGTGCAGGCCCACAGGAACGCAGCGTGCTTGCCTGAACAATTGGAAGCCAATTTGGACTTGCCGTGCTCGGAACGGATCAACCAATTGCGGGCGACTTCGTCCTGTGGCCACACCGAGGGGCATTGCAGCTGTTCTTCCCGTACGCCTGCGGCTTTCAGCATGCCTTCCACTACGTCCATGTGATCCAGCGAGCCCACATGGCTGGCACACGCCAAAGCCACCTGGGCGCCGCGCAGGGGCACCCCCGACTGCATCGACGCTAGGGCCTGGAAAGGCTTGAGCGCGGAGCGGGCGTAGATGGGCGTCGTGATGTCGCCGAGCTGGGTCACCACGGACCCGTCACCGGAAAGAACCACGGCGGAACCAATATGGCGCGATTCGATGAAGCCGCTGCGTTCGATCACTGCCAGCTCGACGGCGGACTCAACGCTAAAGGTTTCATGCGAACTCAAGGGCATGATGCAAGTCTAGGGTGAGGGCACCGTCTTCCCGGGCTACTCCACGGTCACCATAACGGACTGCCATCCCGCGGCGCCGTCAGGCACAGGATCCGACCGCTTTTCAGTCTGCAGTTCGCCGGTTCCGTCCGTGGCCCGGACCTTGATGTAGTGGGGTCCCGGAGTGGCGTCCCAAGTGAAGGACCACTGCCGCCACGTGACAACAGATGCCTCCGCGGCGAGGGTGGCTTCGGCCCAGGGGCCGTTGTCTATCTGGACCTCCACCTTCTTGATGCCGCGGGTCTGTGCCCAGGCCGTGCCACCCAAGGCGACCCTGCCGGGAGGCACTTTGGCGAAGGACTTGGGAACTTCAAGCCGGGCCATCGTCTTGATGGGACCCCGCTCGGACCAGCCGCGGGTGGTCCAATAGGCTTTGTTGTCGGCGAAACGGGTGACTTCCAGGTCCACCACCCATTTGGTGGCGGAGACGAAGCCGTAGAGACCGGGAACCACCATGCGCACGGGGTAGCCGTGTTCGAGCGGTAGGGGTTCGCCGTTCATACCGATGGCCAGGATGGCATCCCTGCCGTCCTGGAGCACTTCCAGGGGGGTGGAGGCGCTGAAGCCGTCGATCGAGGTGGAGAGGACCATGTCCGCTCCGGGTTTGGGTCGGGCTTGTTTGAGCGCGTCACGGATGGGCATGCCCAGCCATTTGGCGTTGCCGGCCAGGTTTCCGCCTACGGGGTTGGACACACACGTGAGCGAAACGTGGGTTTCGATCAGTTGGGCATCGAGCAGATCCTGAAAGTTCAGCCGGACCTCCTGCTCCACCAGTCCGTGGATCCGGAGCTCCCAATCCTGGGCGTTGATCTCAGGCACGCTCAAGGCGGTGTCGATCCTGTAGAAGTCCTTGGCCGGGGTGAGCCAGGGGGTGACTCCCGGCGTCGGGGACTGGACGCCCGCGGGAACGGGGGCAGCAGCCCGGGCCGGAGCGGGGAGTTTCAAAGAATCCCTGGCCTTGGCCACATTGCTGCGCGCGGCGCTCAGGAACCGACCGCCGCCGGCTGCGATGGCGGCTGCGGCAACGGTGATACCGGTGGCGGCGAAGAAGGTTCGGCGCGTCGTGGCGGGACGCTCGGTGCCTTTGGCCGCGGTGTCGGCAGGGGCGTCAGGGAACGACTTCAGCCGCCAGAGCCGGGCCACCAAGAGGCGGAGAACCACGAGCCCAGCCACCGTGCCGATCAGGCTCGGTATTGAATCCACGGGCTTCACGCTGGCCCGGGTCACCACGGCAGCCACAATCACCGCACCCATGCCGAGAACGCCCAACACGCCGAGCGCCCAATTGCGGAAGGCCACGACGCCCAGCACGCAAGCCAGCACGAAGATGGTCAGGCCCATGCCCACAAACAGAGCGGCCTTGTCATTGGTGCCGAACGTGGTCACGGCAAAGTCCTTCATCCACGGCGGCGTGAAGTCGATGAACGTGGACCCCAGCGCGATCACCGGAGTAGCCCGGGCCGTAAAGAAGGCGCCGATCAGTTCCGCAACGGAAAGTACGACGGCGGCAGCGGCCACCCCGGCCAGTGCAGCCAATGCGGTCGGTCCCCTGAGCCAGTTCCTGAGCTTCTTCATGCAGGTTGTTCGTAGCCGGAGGCCTCCGAGATGGGTCGGACATGCGCCTTCTTGGTGCCCTCGGTCTTGGGTGGACATGCTCAGTGGTGGAGACAGCTTAGGAGTCCTGCCCCCGCACAAAGTATCCTTGAAGACTGTGAAGGTACTCGTCATTGGCCCCGGGGGCCGCGAACACGCAATTGTCCGCTCCTTGCTCAAGGATCCCAACGTTTCCGAGGTCCATGCGGCTCCCGGAAACGCGGGCATCGCCAAGCTGGTCCCCACGTACGCGATCGATGGGAACAACCCCGGCGCCGTCGCAGCGCTTGCGACAAAGCTGGCGGTTGACCTGGTTGTGGTCGGCCCTGAAGCTCCACTCGCGGCGGGCGTATCCGATGCCGTCCGCGAAACCGGCATTCCGGTCTTTGGCCCTAGCAAGGCCGCGGCACAGCTCGAAGCCTCCAAAGCGTTCGCCAAGGAAGTCATGGCCGAGGCCGGTGTGCCCACCGCCATGGCCCGCGTGGCAACAAACGCTGCAGAGGCAGCTGACGCGCTGGACACTTTCGGCGCTCCGCATGTCGTCAAGGATGACGGACTGGCCGCCGGCAAGGGCGTTGTGGTCACCAATGACCGCGAGGAAGCACTCGCCCACGCCCAAGCTTGTTTCGACGCCGGTGGAACCGTGGTGATCGAGGAGTTCCTGGACGGGCCCGAGGTCTCCCTGTTCGTGCTGTGTGACGGCCGCACCACGGTGCCACTGTCCCCGGCCCAGGACTTCAAGCGGATTTTCGACAATGACGAAGGCCCCAACACCGGTGGCATGGGCGCCTACACCCCGCTCGACTGGGCGCCTGTTGGCCTGGTCCAGGAAGTCATCGACCGGGTGGCCCAGCCCACCGTGGACGAGATGGCCAGCCGTGGAACTCCGTTCGTCGGCGTCCTCTATTGCGGCCTGGCCCTGACTTCCCGCGGCACGCGCGTCATCGAATTCAACGTCCGTTTCGGCGATCCCGAAACCCAAGCGGTCCTTGCCCGGCTCAAGACCCCGCTCGGCGCCCTTATGCTTGCAGCCGCCAAGGGCGAACTGGACCAGGCTGAAGAGCTGCGCTGGTCGAAGGAGTCGGCCGTCGCCGTCGTCGTCGCCGCCGAAAACTACCCGGACACCCCCCGCACGGGGGACCGCATCCGCGGCCTGAACAAGGTGGACGCGCTTGAAGGCGTCCACGTCATCCACGCCGGCACCAAGCAGGACGAAGAAGGCCGGCTTGTTTCCGCCGGCGGACGCGTGCTGGCGGTTGTCGCGCTGGGAACGGACCTCGTGGAGGCCCGCGAGAGGGCTTACGACGGCGTGGAGCTGGTCCAGCTCGACGGCGGACAGTTCCGTACCGATATCGCCGGCAAGGCAGCCCGCGGCGAGATCCATGTGGTCTCCCCGGCCACCGGCTCCATCCCTAACGTGAAGGCCTGAACCATGCCTGAAAACAACGCAAACGGCCTGCAGACCGAAACCCTCGACCTCCCGGGATGGAAGCACTTCTACTCGGGCAAAGTCCGCGACCTCTACGTTCCCGCAGATGATCTCGGCGGGGCCGAATCCAGCCAAGACCGCGTCCTGGTAGTGGCCAGCGACCGCATCAGCGCCTACGACCATGTCTTGAGCAGCGAGATCCCGGACAAGGGCCGGGTCCTCACCCAACTGAGCCTGTGGTGGTTCGAGCAGCTGGGCGTGGAACACCACGTCCTTGCGTCCACGGCCGCCGAGGGAGTGCCCGCGGAAGTTGAAGGCCGGGCGATGATCTGCAAGCGGCTGGAGATGTTCCCAGTGGAATGCATCGCCCGCGGGTACCTCACGGGCTCCGGGCTGGCTGAGTACCGCCAATCGGGCACCGTCTGCGACATCCCCCTGCCCGAGGGCCTGGTTGACGGTTCGCGCCTCGGTCACGCCATCTTCACGCCTTCTGCCAAGGCTGAAGTCGGCGAGCACGACGAGAACATCACCTACGACGACGTCGTCGCGATGGTGGGCGACGATATCGCCGCACGCTTGAGCGAACTCACGTTGAAGATCTACACCAGCGCGGAAGAGATCGCCCGGGGCCGCGGAATCATCCTGGCCGACACGAAGGTTGAGTTCGGCATCGACGTCAACACGGGCGTCATCACCTTGGGCGATGAGGTCCTGACGCCGGATTCCTCACGGTTCTGGGATGCTTCCACTTACGAGCCGGGCAAGGCGCAGCCATCGTTCGACAAGCAGTTTGTGCGTGACTGGCTGACTTCCGCGGAATCGGGCTGGGACCGCTCGAGTGACACCCCGCCGCCCGCGCTGCCGGCCGACGTCGTGGAGAAGACGCGTGCCCGCTACGTGGAGGCCTACGAGAAGCTGACCGGCCGGACCTTCGTCTGACTCGCAGTTGTTGTCGTTTAGCCGCCCGACGCCGCCCGACGTTCCGCCAGCCTGATCTCCAGTACGGAGTCCATGGCCTGCTGGACGCGGTCGGCTGCGCCGGCGGCGGTGAAATCGCGCTGGGCTTCTTCGAGATGGACCAATGCGTCCGTGTTTTCACCGGCCGCTTTGAGTGCCTTGCCAAGGAGGAAAGCGACTTCGCCTGCAGTGTGCCGGGCGAGTACATCGCGGTCCGCGTGGATTTCGCGCAGCTTGGTGATGGCGGCCGGGATGTCGCCCGTCAGGTACAGCCAGCGGGCGCGGATAAAGGCAACTTCGAGCTGATCCGTCTTGTTTCCGCCCACAATCGACAGAGCGAGTTCAGCGCGTTCGATAGCTGAGAGCGTCTCCGGCTCTACGATTCCCGAGGACAGCCGGACGGCCGCCGATGCCTTGTTGAAACGGGCCCACAGCTCAATGTCATTGGCGGGGGAGAGCAGCTTTGCGGCGCGCTCGTGATGCTTGATGCCTTCAACATAGTCGTGGCGCATGAAGGCCACGTTTCCCACCACCCAAGCCACTTCGCCTGCAAGCTGCGACATCGAATGGTCGTCCATCTGGTTGTTCATGGCCTGACAATATGTCCAGGCTTCGTCCAACCTGCCACTCTCGGCCAATGCACCGATCAGGGCGCGGTGCGCCCCGATGATCAACGTTGAGCCTTTGGGCAGCTGCTCGGATAGCCTTACCGCTTCCTTGGCATGCTCGACGGCGGTGGCCAGCTGCCCTTGTCCGTGGCAGACGGCGGCAAGCATCTGCCGGGCACGGACTCCGAGGCCTGCGGATTCGGTAGCCATGGGATGTTCCAGGAGATGCTGGATGATCTGCTGGCATTCCTTCAACTGCCCCTGCTTCATGAGGCATTCGGCCTGCATGTAGGTCATGTTCCACCACGCGCTGGTGTTCTTTGCCTCGAGCGCGATTTGGGCGGCGGTTGATGCGTGGCTTGCGGCAAGCGGGTAGTCCCTGAGGTCCCAAGCTTGCCTGGCGTACAGCCCCGCGAGCACGTATTCGGCGTCACTGACGGATACGGGCTGACTCCAGGCTTCCAAGGCTTTTGGTGCCAGCTCCAGACGGCGGGCGAGTTCTTCAATGACGTCGGCCGTGGGCTCCCGCCGGCCGGTCTCAAGAAGCGAAATGTAGCTGGGTGAGTACAGGTCCCTGCCCAATTCAGCTTGGGTCAGCCCACGTTCGAGCCGTTCGGCACGGAGCTTTTCTCCGAATCCGTTCCCCACAGGTTCCTCCTAGAGGCTTGTCTTTGCGCTGTCTTTACGCGTATAGCTTGACAGCCGCTGTGGAAAACATTTTACAATGAATGTCAACAGGGACCGCGTAATTTCCGTAACGAATCCGACTCGCATTGAGGAAAAATTATGTTGAAGAAGATTGCTGCAGCAGTGGCCTTGGCCGGCGCGCTTGCATTCTCCGCCGCGGCGCCAGCCGTCGTTTCCGCAGCCCCTGTGGCAGACACCGTCGGCACGGTGCTCAGCATTGGTAACTGGCCTGACCCGATGAGGGTCTCGCAGGCAATCGGTAACTGGCCCGACCCGATGAGCGTGGTTGCGCAGGCTATCGGTAACTGGCCTGATCCGATGAGGGTCTCGCAGGCAATCGGTAACTGGCCCGACCCCGTGTAGCTCGACGGCGGCTCCCGGAGATCCCGGCAGGCGCTGGATAATTCAAATGAAGTGAAGAAATCCCCGGTAGTCGGAAATCGACACACCGGGGATTTCTTTTGCACCAAGTTCGGCGTGGACCGTGATATACCCCGGGTCATTGTGCCGGGGTTGTTAACAACACTTGTCTCTAAACCTTGGGCGGGTGAGGAAAACCGGTCAGGGGAATGTTTTTCCGGTTTTCCCGGGCTCCCGAAAAGCTCGTTAAATAAAGTAGAAGACCTTCCGGGTGGAAGGTCTTCTACCAATTGGTCGGGATGACAGGATTTGAACCTGCGACCTCTTCGTCCCGAACGAAGCGCGCTACCAAGCTGCGCTACATCCCGATCCGCTGCGAAAGCAACTGTTCAAGAATAGCCGATCCCTCTCCGGATGCGAAATCGAAGGAAGCCGCGCCCGGGAACAACAACCTCAGACAAGCGAGTCCTTCCAGGCGCCGTGTAACCGGGCGAACCGTCCTCCTCCACCGATGAGTTCGGCCGGTGTGCCGTCTTCGACGATGCGTCCCTCGTGCACCACCAGCACCCGGTCTGCGGTCTCCACAGTAGAGAGCCGGTGGGCGATGATGATCGCGGTGCGCTCGGAGTCCGTTCCGGACAGCAGACTGCTCAGGCCGGCCTGCACCAGCCGTTCCGAAGGGATATCAAGCGAAGATGTCGCTTCGTCCAGGATGAGTACCGCCGGGGCCGCAATGAACGCCCGGGCAAAGCCAATCAGCTGCCGTTGCCCGGCGGAGACCCGGCCGCCGCGCTTGTTGACGTCCGTGTCGTAGCCGTCAGGCAAGGCGGAGATGAAGTCGTGCGCACCGACGGCCTTCGCAGCTTCTTCGATCTCCGCACGCGTGGCCTCGGGCCGCCCCAAGGCGATGTTGTCCGCCACGGAACCGCTGAAGAGGAAGGCTTCCTGGGTGACCATCACGACGGCGCGGCGCAGGTCCGCCGTCGAGAGCTCCCGGAGGTCGACGCCGTCGAGGGTCAAGGATCCTTCGGTGACGTCGTAGAAGCGGGCGATGAGCTTGGCGAAGGTCGATTTGCCGGCACCGGTTTGTCCGACGAGCGCTATGGTCTGTCCGGCGGGAATGTGAAGGTCCAGCCTGGGGACTACTACCTTGCCGTTGCCGTAACCGAACTCCACGCCACGGAAGTCGATTTCGCCGCGGGCATGGGGCAAGGGCACCGGGTTCTTGGGCGGCCGGACCGTCGGGACTTCTTCGAGCAGTCCGGACACCTTCTCGAGCGCGGCCTGGGCGCTCTGGAATGAGTTGTAGAACATGGCCATCTGGTCCACGGGCTGGAAGAAGCGCTTCGTTGAAAGAATCAGGGCCAGGAGCACGCCCACCGCCAGATCTCCAGAGAGCACCCGGAAGCCGCCGAACAGCAGGACCACTGCCGCGCACACGTTGCCGATCAAGACCAGGCCTGGTTGGAAGACGCCGTTGAGGTTGATGGAACGGACCGTGACTTTGCGGTAGTCCTCGGAGAGTTCGGCATAGCGCTGGGCGTTCTCCGGCTCCTTGCGGAAGGCCTTGATGGCCCGGATGCCGGTCATGGTCTCCACGAAGTGCACAATCAGTCTCGCGGACACCACCCGCGATTCGCGGAAGGCGATCTGCGAGTGCTTCTGATACCAGCGGGCCAGGAAGTACGCGGGCACGCCCGTGGCCAGCATGAGTAGCCCGCTGCGCCAGTCGAGCGCAAATACCGTAAATGCCGTGAAAAGCATGAACAGGATCCCGGATGCCAACGAGCTGACGCCGGAATCGAGGAGTTCACGCAGCGCCTCAAGGTCCGAGGTCTGGCGCGCGATGATCCTGCCCGAGGTGTACTTCTCGTGGAACTCCAAGCTGAGACGTTGGGTGTGCCGGAAGACCCGCAGCCGCAGGTCCAGAAGCATGGACTGGCTCAGCTTCGCCGTGGAAGTGACGTAAAGGGCCGTCAAAATCGCCGTGGCGAGGGCCGCGGCCAGGTACAGGACGCCGGCCTGGACCACCGGCATGTTGTTCCCTGCGAGCAGCGAGGGCAGTGCGTGGTCGATGCCGAAAGCGATGATCGCCGGCCCGGCTACCCGGGTGGCCTGCGAGAGCACCACCATGCCCAGCGTCAGCCAGAACCGCAACCGCACCGGGCGGATGAGCGATCCCAGCAAGGCGACCGACCGCCGTCGTAGTGCTTTGCTGTCGCTGCGGCTCAGGTGGGCGTTGTCTTCATTGGCGGTTCCGAACGTGCTCATCGGCGGCCCTCCCCGGCTTGGTCCATGTGCTGTTCCGAATCCAGCTCGTGTTCCAGCTCGTCGAGTTCGAGGTCGAGGTCCTTCGGACCGGAGTCGAGGCTTGCGATCACGTAGCGGTAGTGGGCGTTGTTGGCCAACAGTTCCGTATGGGTCCCGACGGCGGTGATGGTTCCGTTTTCGAGCAGCGCCACCCGGTCGGCCAGGGCAACGGTCGAGGGTCTGTGCGCGACGATGAGCGTGGTGGTGTCCCGGAGGACTTCGCGGAGCCTGGCTTCGACGAGTTCCTCCGTGTTCACGTCCAGGGCCGATAGCGGATCATCCAACACGAGGACCCTGGGCTTGGCTGCGATGGCCCGGGCGAGCGCGATCCGCTGCCGCTGGCCGCCGGAAAGACTCAGCCCTTCCTCTCCAATGAGGGTCCCGACGCCGTCGGGCAGCGAAAACGCGAAGTGAGCCTGCGCGACGTCGAGCGCTTCCTCGAGGGCCTCCTCGGACGTGTCCGGCGCGCCGAGCAGCACGTTGTCCCGGACCGAGCTGGAAAAGAGGGTGGTGTCCTCGAAGGCGACCGCTACGACGGTCCTCAGCTGCTCGACGCTGAAGTCGCGGACATCCACGCCGTCGATGGTTACGGATCCTTCGGTCACGTCGTAGAGCCGGGGGACCAGCTGGAGCAAGGCGCTCTTTCCGCTGCCCGTAATGCCCACGAGGGCCATGGTTTCGCCGGGCCTGATGTCCAGGGTGATGTCGTCCAGGAGCCGGGCGCCGTCGTCGAAACCGAAGGCGACGCCCTTGAAGCTCAAAGCCCCGCGCAGTTCCTTGGGTGTTCTGGGGTTCGCGGGACTGGCGATGGTGTTGGGCGTGTCCATGACCTCGAAGTGGCGGTCGAGCGCGGTCTTGGCGGTCAATGCCATGGCCAGGAGGGTCCCCGAGAACTCCACTGGTGCTGCCACAACAGCCGCGGTGCCGAAGAACGCAACCAGGGAACCGATGCTGAGTTGGCCCGTGGAGACGAGCAGGACGCCCGCCACGAGCCCGACGCCCAGTGCCAGCTCGGGCAGCAGCGTCACAACGAGAGTGAAGGTGGCTTGGTGCTTGGCCTTGGCGATCTCGGTCTGCCTCAGCTCCTCGGCCTGCTCGTTGAAGTTCTCCAGCGCTTCGCGGCTGCGACCGAAGGCCTTGAGCACGCGGATGCCGTGAACGGACTCCTCCACCGTGGTGGCGAGATCGCCGGCCTGGTCCTGGCTCAGCCGGGTCACCAGGCTGAAGCGGCGGCGGAAACGGAAGGAATAGACCATGATGGGCACCGCGGCGGCCAGGAAGATCAACGCCAGCTGCCAGCTCATCGCGAACATCACCGCCACGCCGATCACCACGGTCAACGTGGTCACCACCAGCATGATCGCGCCGAAGGCCATCCAACGCCGCAGGAAGTTCAAGTCCGTCATCGCGCGGGACAAGAGCTGTCCTGAACCCCAACGGTCATGGAAGGAAACGGTGAGGTCCTGCAGATGCCCGTAGAGGGACACCCGCATCCTCGATTCCACGGTGGTCGCGGGATTAATGACGAACTGGCGCCGCAGCGCCACCAGCCCGGCTTCTGCGATGCCGAGTCCCAGAACCACGACGGCGGCAATCCAGACGGCGTTGCTCGGGCCGCCAGGGTGGAGGGAACCGTTGATCAAAACCCGCAGCACCTGCGGAATGGCAAGCGCCATGATGCTGGCCAGCAAAGCGCTGAGCAGCCCCATGAAAAGCCGGGGGAGGATCGGTTTAACGTGCGGATAGAGACGTTTGACGGAGGTGAAGAATGAAGTCTGTTTGGCCATGCCCGCTTCTCAACAGCTTTGTCCCGGCGTTCCGAGTCTTTTCGTACGGCGGGCGGAGGTAGTTTCCTGTAGCAACTACCCTATGCCATCGCGTAACAGGATTCACAGCACCATTGCGTTGCGTGATACGAGGTATTCGGTACTGCCCCTCCCCGGACATGCTCAGCTTTGGAAGGGAAGGATGGACATATTGCTGTTATGTCCAGCCTTGGTCTGGCGGGATGCGCATGCTCATTGGGGCGGGTGGACATGTCCATCCTTGGTGCGGCGG
Source organism: Arthrobacter sp. 2MCAF14 (assembly GCF_052115645.1). NCBI lineage: Bacteria > Bacillati > Actinomycetota > Actinomycetes > Micrococcales > Micrococcaceae > Arthrobacter > Arthrobacter sp. 2MCAF14. The sequence goes on from NZ_JBFRHB010000044.1 coordinate 24,107, forward strand.
GACGGACATGCTCAGTGGTGGCGCTGGCTATTGGCGGGCTGTCAGCGTCAGCAGCACCGCTTCCGGCTTGCACGCGATCCGCACTGGCGCGAAGCGTGAGGTGCCGATGCCGCCAGAGACGTTGACCGGCGTCGCACGTCCGTTGTTTTCCCAGTCATGCAAGCCCTTTGCGCGCCACGTGGGGAGATCGCAGTTGGCAACCAAGGCGCCGTAGCCAGGTATGCAGATCTGGCCGCCATGGGTGTGTCCGGCGAGGATGAGGTCTGCGGAGTCGTTCGTGAAATGGTCCAGGACCCGTTGATAGGGGGCGTGGATGACGGCTACGCGCAGGTGCGGGCGGGAGTCCTGTCCGAGCGTGCCGCGTGGCCAGCCAGCGTAGCGCTCCCGATTCAGATGGGGGTCGTCCACTCCGGAGAAATCGAAACGGATCCCGTTGATGGGCAGGGACTGGTGCCTGTTGGTGAGGTCGATCCAGCCCGACATCCCGAAACCGGAACGCAGCCGAGGCCAATCGAGCTCGACCGGATTGTTCTTGACGCGCGACGGGCCGCGCAGATACGCTGCCGGATTCTTGAACCGCGGGGCGTAGTAGTCGTTGGAGCCCGGGACGAAGACGCCCGGGAACTTCAACAGTGGCCGCAATGCATCCAGCAGCGGAACGACGGCGTGGGGGTGGCTGAGATTGTCACCAGTGTTCACCACGAGGTCAGGCTCAAGCGCCGCGAGCGAACGCAGCCATTCGGCCTTCCTGCGTTGGCTAGGTACGAAATGGATGTCGCTTATGTGCAGCACCCGGAGGGGAGCCGAGCCTTCGGGCAGGATGGGAACGGTCTCCTCCCGGAGCACGAACTGGTTCTTTTCCCAGAGGCCATAAGCAAAGCCCGCAACGCCGGCGGTTGCGCCCGCCGCTGCGGTGACGGCAAAGCCGCGTCCGATGCTTCGGACGCGGCTTGCCAGCGATTCAATGACGGGCTTGGAGCCGCTAGCCATTCTTGTTTCCGTTGCCATTTCCATTGCCGTTCCCGTTGCTGCTCGGCTGGGTGCTCGGAGAGGTGTTGCCCGGAGTGGTGGTGCTCGGCGTCGACGGCTTGTACCCCGGAGGATCCAGAAGGTTCGACGGCGGGGCCGGGAACGGGTTGGTTCCATAGGCGGGAGCAACCTGGAGCATGTAGTTGGAGAACTGCGGACCGGCGATCATGTAACCGTCAATGCCTTGGTAAAACTTTCCATTGATGGTGACGTTCTGTCCCGCTCGGCTCTGGCTGCCCAGCGGATCGCCGAACCACGTGGCCGTTGCAAGGCCGGAAGTGTAGCCGGCAACCCAGGTGGAACCGTTTGAGTCGTTGGTTCCGGTCTTGCCCGCGATGGGGAAGTTGGTCTTGGTGGAGATTCGAGGCTGGATCAGCGAGCCGGAACCCTTGTTCAGAACCTCTTGCATGGCGTAAGCAACACCGTGAGCGACCTCGGGGGTGACCGCGCTCCTGCAGCTCGTGGACTGGGCCGGCAGCTTGGCGCCCGTCTGGTCGGTTACTGAGGTGATGGCGATCGGCTCGCAGTACGTGCCATTGTTGGCAAAGGTGGCGAAGGCGCTGGCCATAGTCAGTGGCGCGGTCTGGGTGGAACCAATCAGGTTGCCCAACGTTGTCATGGGAACCTTAGGGTTGGGATTGCTGGCGTCCGGCAGGCCGCCGTGGATGCCAACAGCATCGACGACCTTCTGGATGCCACACAGGTCAACCCTTGCAGCCGTGGCAAATGTCATGGTGTTGATGGAGTTGGCCAAACCATCCACCACTGTCATGGGTTTGTAATATCCACCCTCGGCGTTCTGGAGGTCATGGGTGCCATTGGTGCTGTCATACCAGCCGACCGTCGGAGTCGGGCAAGTATTCTTCCACGGGAAATTCTGGGGATACCGCCGGACGGTACCATCCAGCACAGTATTCATCGACTTGCCCTCGTTCAACCATTCGGCAAAAGTGAAGGGCTTCATGGTGGAACCGGGCTGGAAGCCGCCCAAACCGTTGAGGTCATTGCCGTTGGCATCCAGCTTGTCTACGTTGAAGTTCTGCTCGGCCTGGAACTTCCCGTCGGCTGGCAACCAGACGGTATTTTGGGCCATCGAGATGATCTTGCCGGTGCCCGGTTGGACCGACACCAAGGAAGCGCCCCATTTGTCCGGATTGGCGCCGGCGGAAGTGTCAACCTGGGTTTGGGCCACGGCCTGCGCCTTGGGGTCCAGTGTGGTTTGGATGGTCAGGCCACCCCGTGAGACGCGGTTGACGCGCTCGTCCGGCGTGGCGCCGTAGGCCGGGTTGTTGTAGAGCAGGTGCAGCACGTAGTCGCAGAAATACGCAGCAGTGGCGGAGTAGGGGCAGCCTTGGCGAGGCTGCGTGACCTTGGTGGTCACCGGCGTCGCGATGGCGGCGTCGTAGTCAGCCTTCTTGATCTTTCCCTGGTCCAGCATGAGGCCGAGTACAAGGTCGCGACGCTGCTTAGCGTGGTCCGGATTTGTCACCGGATCGTAGTAGGACGGGCTGTTGACGACGCCGGCCAGCAAGGCGGCCTGCGGCAATGTGAGGTCCTTGGCGCTGGCGCTGAAGAAGAGCCTCGATGCGGCCTCGATGCCGTAGGCGTCCTTGTTGAAGAAGACGATGTTGAGGTAACCCTCAAGGATCTGCTGCTTGGAGAACTTCTTCTCCAGTGCGATGGCCAGCTTCATTTCCCGGAGTTTGTCGCCGACGCCTTTGTTGACGCCGTTGAGCTTGACGTCGGAAGCCTTGTTCTGGGAAACGAGGGACTCATTGATGACGTTGTTCACATACTGCTGGGTGATGGTGGACGCACCCTGCTGTTTTCCGCGCGCTGTGCTGACGATGGCGCGCATGATGCCGGTGGCGTCGATGCCGCCGTGCTCATAGAAGCGGCTGTCCTCAACCGAGACGATCGCGTCCTTGATGAAAGGGCTCATCTGGTCGAGCGAGACCCGCGTGCGGTTCTCAGAGTAGATGGAGGCGATCTGGCTGCCATCCGCGGCCAGGATAGTGGTCGCCTGGCTGGGCGGGTTCACCTGAAGCTCCGCCGGCAGCGTGTCAAAGAACTGAATGGACCCACTCGCCGCACTGCCTGAAACGGCAGCCGCGGGGACGAGCAAGCCCGCCACCAGGACACCACAAATAGCGCTCACACCGAGGAATCCGAGGATCTTTCCAAGAGTGGTGGCAGTGTCGAATAGCGGGTTCCTACGAGTCACCATGTTCACCACTTTACCGGCAAGGGCTAGTCTTTCTTTCATGACCAAATGGGAGTACGCGACGATTCCGCTCATCATTCACGCCACAAAGCAGATTCTGGACCAGTGGGGAGAGGACGGCTGGGAGCTCGTCCAGGTTGTTCCCGGACCCGATGGAAACGGACTTGTTGCATACTTGAAGAGGGAGAAGCAGTAACAATGACAACCCCCGCAGAAGCCAGCGTTGGCGCGGATTCCACAGCTCCGGCATCCGCCGTCGAGCAGCGCCTTGCCGAACTGGGACTGACCCTGCCGGCTGTTGCCGCTCCGGTGGCCGCCTACGTTCCGGCCATCGTCTCCGGCAACCACGTCTACACCTCCGGACAGCTGCCCTTCATTAACGGCAAACTCGAAGCTACGGGCAAAGTCTCCAGCGGTGAAGAGGGTCTTTCGGAAGAGCCCACGGTGTCTCCGGAAGACGCGCAGATGTATGCAGCCGTCTGTGCAGTCAATGCCTTGGCTGCCGTCAAGAGCGTCATCGGGGACCTCGATCGCATCACGCGCATCGTAAAGGTCGTCGGCTTCGTGGCTTCCGATGCCTCCTTCACCGGCCAGCCCGGTGTAATTAATGGTGCATCCGAGCTCCTCGGGCGTGTCTTCGGCGACAAAGGGCAGCACGCGCGTTCCGCCGTCGGCGTTGCAGTCCTTCCGCTTGACTCTCCCGTCGAGGTCGAGTTGATCGCTGAATTCAGCTAAGGAACCGGTTCACTCAATTGCCACAACTAGCCCGACGCCTGTTTGCGTTACCCCCTGAACTAGAAGGGGCTGCACGGAATTGGCTTGAGCTCGGCGAACGGGCCCCCCGCGCCGCGCGTTTTGCATCATCTGTTGTCCTGCTCCGCGATTCGCCTACCGGCCTGGAAACGTGGATGGGTTACCGTCCCGGTTCCTCGCCGCTGGGCGTTGTCGCGTTTCCCGGCGGATCGCTGGAACCCACCGACGAGGACGCCCTCGGCTGGCTGGGCCCCTCACCTCAGCATTGGGCTGAGACGCTAGGGACCGCCGACGTCGGACTTGCCCGCCGCCACGTGGTGGGCGCCATCCGCGAACTGTTCGAGGAAACCGGCGTGCTTCTGGCCGGCCCTGACCTGTCCTCCACAGTGGAGGCGACATCCACTCCCGAGTGGATGAAGGCCCGCGAGGCCGTAGCAGCGCAGGACAAGTCCTTCACGGATGTCCTGGCCAAGCGTGGCCTGTCGCTGCGGACGGACCTGCTCAAGCCGCTCGTCAACTGGCTCAGCCCGGACTTCGCGCACCGTCGCTTCAACACCCGCTACTTCGCGGCAACCCTTCCGGTTAACCAACAGCCCTCGCTGCTGGCCAGCAAGGGTGTCTGGGGGCGTTGGGTGTGCGTTTCCAAACTTATGGCCGATCGCGAAACCACTGCGCTTGGGGACGAAATCGGCCAGGAAAACACGCGTGGCTTGCCACTGGGCCAATTGCTGGTGCCGGGCTCGGAGATCATCCTCGAGAAGATGGCCGCTGCCCAGGGCTGCATTGCGTACCTCAGTTACAAACGGAAGCCACACATGTACCAGCCGCGGCTCGTCGAAGAGGATGGCGCACTCATGCTCGAAGTCGAGGCCGCCCGGACGGTTTCAGGGGAGCCGCAGCGGGAGCGCTGAGCTGCCACAATCCCGGACGGAAGCCCGACATCCTCGGCGTGCTCGCTCGTGCCTCGCTTAGACGCACGCTGCCGGATGCCGGGCTTCTGTCCTTCCCCAGATTGTCCCCATCCCGCTCATGCAAAAGGTCGCCCTGGTTCAACCGGGGCGACCTTCGTGCATGTGTGTCTTGGTGGATAGTTACCGGGAGCGCTGGCGGAGGCGCTGCATGTCCAGGATGACTACTGCGCGGGCCTCCAGGCGGAGCCAACCGCGCTGGACGAACTCGGCAAGGGCCTTGTTGACCGTCTCGCGGGAGGCTCCGACCAGCTGGGCCAGTTCTTCCTGCGTGAGTTCGTGGGCCACCAGGACGCCGTCGGTCGCGGGCCGGCCGAAGCGGTCCGCGAGGTCCAGCAGGGCCTTGGCGACACGGCCCGGGACGTCCGAGAACACGAGGTCGGACAGGGAATCGTTGGTGCGGCGCAGGCGGCGGGCGAGGGCCTGCAGCAACTGTGCCGACACCTCGGGCCGAGTGCGCAGCAGGGCGTTGAGGCTTTCGTTCTTCAGGCCTGCCAAGCGGGTCTCGGAAACGGCCGTGGCTGTCGCGGTGCGCGGGCTGGGGTCGAACAGGGCCATCTCGCCGAAGAGCTCGCCCGGGCCGAGGATGGCCAGCAGGGATTCGCGGCCGTCCGGAGAGGTGCGGCCGAGCTTAACCTTGCCGGACACGATGAAGTAGAGCTGGTCACCCTGATCGCCCTCGCGGAAAACGGACGCTCCGCGTGAAAGGTCCACCTCTGTGAGTTCGTCCGTCAGCAGACGGAAAGCGTCGTCGTCAAGGGTGGCGAAGAGGGGTGCGCGGCGCAATACCTCGATATCCATGAAATCTCCTGAGTAAAAGTTCGGCTGGGGCGCTTCAGCCATTGTTTCAGAATTTTGTCGCGTCTGTGACGTAGTTGGCAGCTGAAACGCCCTAAATCACGCGGAAGAGGCCCAAAATCGCGCCCCAATCGGCCGGGAATGCCCTGCCGGGCGGCGGCTTCGCGATCTGGACGACAGCTTGCTCCTGAAGGGAAGCTGTCAGTCTGTGCAACTACAATTGGGGCTTACTCGGCTGTGAGGAGCTTTGGTGTTCGGCTTGACCATCTTGGACCTGGCGTTGATTTTGACGCTTCTTTCCTACCTGATCTACGGACTGCGCAACGGCTTCTTCGTGACGCTCGGAGGAATCGCAGGCTTCGCAGTAGGCGCAGCGGCTGCTTTTATTGCGGTCCCGCTCGTCGGCGACTGGGTGAAGGACAGTGGCTGGAGGCTGACCGCCATTATCGGCTCGGCCGTGGTGCTCATTGTCCTGGGGCACGGGCTCGGTACCTGGATCGGCCAGAGGGTCCGCAAAGCGGTGCGCATCCAGCCCTTGCACGCCCTTGACCGCGTGCTGGGTGGTTTCGTTAGCTTGGTAGTCGCCGCACTGGTCATGTCCATGTTGGCGTTCAGCATCGGCTCTCTGGGTGTGCCCTTCGTTTCGCAGCAGCTCGCCGATTCCAAGGTGATCCGCTTCATCGACACCATGACGCCCACGCCCGTCAAGGCCAGCGTGGCGCAACTGCGTTCCACGGTCATGGGCAACGGCATTCCGCAGCTCATCGAGGGCATCGGCCCCGTGGCTCCTGTGCCCGTTCCGAACACCAGCACGGACACCCCCGCACTCAACAATGCGGCCCAATCCGTGCTGAAGATCGCCGGTACCGCTTACCAATGCGGCCAAAACCAGACGGGTTCCGGCTTCGTGGTTTCCCCCGGCCGCGTGGTGACCAACGCGCACGTCGTGGCGGGCGTGTCGCAGCCTGTAGTGGAAATCCCCGACGGAGGTGCGTTGCCTGGTCGAGTGGTCTACTTCGACAGCCAACGCGACCTGGCCGTGGTCGCCGTCGACGGTCTCCCGACGGCGGCGCTCCAATTGAGCGCCGACCTTCCGGCTGGTTCGCCGGCGGCCTTCGCAGGCTACCCCCACGGTGGTCCGTTCCAGTCCAAGCCGGCCGCGGTGGAGGGCATCTCGACCCTGCTGGTCCCGGACATTTATGGCAACAACCCGTCCCCGGAGCAGGTCTACAAGCTGGCCGGAGACGTGCAGCCGGGCAATTCGGGCGGTCCGCTGCTGACGACCCAGGGGCAGGTTGCCGGCGTGGTCTTCGCCAAGACCACTTCGGATGTGGCAGTGGGCTACGCCCTCACCATGGACGAGCTGTCGCCAGTGGCCCAGCAAGCGCCATCCCTGAGCGACGCGGTGTCGTCGGGCCAGTGCACCAAGAAATAGCCCTGCCGACCAAGGGACATGCTCAGCGTTTGATCTAAGCACTGGACATAATGCCCATATGTCCATCGCTGGCCTCTAAGAATGAGCATGTCCCCAGAAGTGGGGCGCACATGTCCAACCCTGGCCTCTAAGAATGGGCATGTCCCCAGGGGAGTGCCGAGGGAACCCTGCTCCGTCCGAGGATCTAGACCGCGGTGGCGAGGTAGTCGATGGCCAGCTTGTAGCCCTGGACTCCTGCGCCGACGATCACTGCGGAGCACACCGGAGACAGGTAGGAGTGGTGCCGGAATTCCTCGCGCTGGTGCACATTGGTGATGTGGACCTCGACGGCGGGAAGCTGCACTGCCGCAAGGGCGTCCCGCAGTGCCACGGAAGTATGTGTGTAGGCACCAGCGTTGATGACGATCCCGACGGCGGTTCCGCGGGCTCCGTGTATGGCGTCCAGGAGGTCGCCCTCATGGTTGGACTGGACGCAGTCCACTGTGAAGCCGTTGGCCTCGGCGGCTGCCATGGCGAGCTGTTCGACGTCGGCCAACGTGGAAGTGCCGTACTTTTCCGGCTCGCGCGTGCCCAGCAGGTTCAGGTTGGGGCCATTGAGGACGAGGATGGTGCCGCGACCGGCTTCGGTGGCGGTGGGAGCTTCAGTCATGACTCCCAATCTATCGGTGCGCCGAGCCGGTCCGGCGTTTCTTACGCTGCCCGCTGCGCCGCGGCGCTGGACAGCGTAAGAAACACCCAACAGCGTAAGAAACGCCAAACAGCAGCTACACCGCGGTGCAGCTGAGCAGCAGCGCGTGCTCCGGGTTCAGGACCGGCATCGGAAGCCCCACCTCCGCAAGGAATCGGCCGCTCGCCTGGGCCCCGGATGGCAACCATACCGGCGGCTGCACCTGGGTGAACGTGCGGGCATAGTCGGCATCGCCGGGGGCCGGGAAAATGGCTTGCACCCTGTAGGAACGCTCGGGGTCGAGGCCCGGAACAGCCAGCCGTCCGGGTTGTTCCGCGAACGACGTCCGGGTGCTGACGACGGCGAACAAGCCAGAGTCGCCGTCGTCGGACACAACGCCGTGCAGCATCAGCGAGTCGTCCGGGACGTCCGCACGGACCATCCGTCCGCTGTGGATGAGCCCGCGGTGCTCCTTGTAGAGCTCGATGAAGCGCTTGAGTTCCTCGCGTTCGGCACCGTGCACCTGGCGGACATCCCATTCCATGCCGAAATGCCCGAACATCGCAGTGATGGCGCGGAAGGAGAGATCGTGCGTGCGGGCCGTGGTGTGCGAGGTGGTGGGTCCGATGTGCCCGCCCACCAGTTCCGGTGGAACCACGACGCCGGTCCAGCGCTGGATGGTCTGCCTCTCGAGGGCGTCGTTGCAGTCCGATCCCCAGATACGATCGGTCCGCTCGAGGATGCCGAGGTCCACCCGGGCCCCGCCCGAAGAGCAGCTTTCGATCTCGACACCGGGGTGTGCCTTGCGGAGCTCGTCGAAGAGCCGGTAGGCCGCAAGGGTCTGCGCATGCACGGATGCCCGGCCTGCATGGCCATGCTCGCTGAGGTCCCGGTTCTGGTCCCATTTGAGATACTTGATGTTGTTTTCCCCAAGCAGGGCGTCGATCCGTTCGAACACGTACTGCCAGGCCACGGGGTTGACGAGGTCGATGATGTGCTGGTGGCGCCATTCCAGGGGGAGGCGGCCGCCGTTCTTGTGGGAGAGCGCCGCGGGGCCCACGATCCAGTCGGGGTGCCCCCGGGCAACATCGGAATCCAGGTTGACCATTTCCGGTTCCACCCAGAGCCCGAATTCCATGCCGTGGGAGTTCACGGCCTCGATGAGCGGTGTCAGGCCGTCGGGCCAAAGGGTTTCGTCGACGTACCAATCACCCAGGCCGGCGTGGTCGTCACGGCGCCCGCGGAACCAGCCGTCGTCGAGCACGAAGCGCTCAACGCCCAGTTCCGCAGCGGACTCCGCGAGCTCGATCAGGGTGTCCAGCTTGTGGTCGAAGTACACGGCCTCCCAGGTGTTCAGGACCACCGGGCGGGCCTTGCCGGCGGGGAGCCCCGTGGAAGCCGCGGGCAGGACGTGGTGCGGGCGGGACCGGAACCAGCTGTAGAAGGCTTCGCTGATGCCGTCCAGGCCGCGGTCCGAGTAGGCGGCAAACAGTGCGGGCGTGGTGTAGCCCTCGCCGGGCTGGAGCACCACTTCGGCCGGGCCCAGGAGCTCGGAGCCGCCGATCATGGTACGGCCATCGGCCACGGTGTCGGCGAATTGTTCGTGGTTGCCGCTCCAGGCCAGGTGGGTGGCCCAGACCTTCCCGTGGCGATTGCCGAATCCGGCGGTACCCGCCGCGAAAAGCAGCGAGGAATCGTGCCCCGTGCGCCCGTGGCGTCCCGTCCGCACCCAGGTCCCTTGCTGGACGGCCCGGCGCTGTGGGTGCCGTTCGCGGCACCAGCGCCCGGTGAGGTCGAGGAGTTCGACGGCGTCCGGCCCCACCGGGAGGACGGTGGCCAGTTCGTCGAGCTGGAAGGGGGACGTGCCGTCGTTGACGGCAGTGTGGCGCAGCTCGAGGAGGCCGCCGGGGTGAAGGGTGAGCGTGGACGTCACGGTGATTCCGGCGTCGGGATCCTTCTGGACAATCGCTGCAGAGGCGACGGCGGAACTGCCGTCAGCCTGCACATCCACTACGCGAAGCCGGAGCGAAAAGTCCAGTCCAGGGACGCCGTCGGCGATTCGCTGGCCGCGGAGGCCCGGGCGGCCCTGCCAGGCGGAGGAGCCTTGGGGGAGGAGCGCCGCCGGTACGTTCGCGTCGACGGCGGAGTGCGGGATGGGTTCGCCCAGGATGGCGAGGTCCGGGAGGGCGCTGCCAAGATCGGCACCCCAGTGGATGACCTCGGCCTCTCCGTTATCGAAACTGACCACCAGGCTTGTGCCGGCGGAACGGAGGTGGAGCGGGTCCATGTGCTGGTTCCCTTTCAGAGAGTCGGGGGAGTGCGTTAAGAGGGAGTGGAGAGTCCGGGCGCCGCCGTCAAAGGAGTGAAGCGGCGGCGCCCGGACCGGTTTGGCGGGGCTGCGGCGTTGCTGATCAGGATAGCGGGAGCCCTGCCGTTGAAGGGCTCTCGCCGAGGGACTATTTCGAGAAGAGGGCGTTGACCTGGTCGTTGGCAGCCGTGAGGGAGCTCGCCGGTGCCTTGCCCGCGATAACGGCGTCCATGGCCGGCTTCATGATGCCCGATACCTTGGCGGCGTTGTCGGTAATAGGGAGCAGGAAGGTGGACTTGTCCTTCACGTGCTGGGTGAAGGCGGAGACGTCAATGCCCTTTGCCGTGAAGGCGGCGGCGGCCTTGTCGGTGGAGGTCTTGATTGCCGGGAAGACAACGGCCTTGGATGCTACGACGTCCTGGCAGGCCGAGGAGCCGAGGTACTCTACCCACTTGATGGAGGCGTCCTTCTTCTTGGTCCCGGCCCAGATGGAGTCGGCCAAGCCGTTGAACATTGAGGCGTTCTTGCCGTCAACGCCCTTCGGGGTGGGGGCGATGCCCAGGTCGATGCCCTTATAGCCGCTGTACTGGCCGATCATCCAGTCGCCGTTAGCGTTGATGGCGGCCTTGCCGGCGCCGAAGGCGTCAGGTGCGTTGGCCCCAACTGTGGTCTCAAGCTTGGGCATGTAGCCCTTCTGGGCCAGTGAAGCCCACCAGGCGATGGTGTCCTGGACGCGCTTGTCATCGTAGTTGAAGTGCGAGCCCCAGGGGGTCTTGTCCGTGGCGCTCCAGCCCGTGGTGGCTGAGAGGAAGCTCCACTGGGTCTGTCCGGCGTTTTCGGCGTCGGAACCGGGGAGCCCAAGTCCGAACACCGCGACGTTGTTCTTGTCGAAACCGGGCTCGTCGCCTCGCTTGCCGTTCTTGTCAACGGTGAGGTGCGCGATCGCCTTCTCGTAGCTTCCGCCGTCCTGCGGGTTCCAGCTCAGCGAGGCCATCTGCTCAGGCGAGAGGCCGGCGTCGGCTGCCATCTTCTTGTTGTAGAAGAGGCCAACGGTGTCCCAGTCCTTCGGAAGGCCGTAGCGCTTGCCGTCTTGGCCCACCCAGAGGTCCGCGAGGCCAGCGTTGTACTGGGCGAGGTCCACCTTGTCCTTGGACACCGCGTCGTCGAGTGCGACGAGCTGTTTGGTCTTGATGAATTCCGGGTACTTGGAAAGGTGGTCGGTGAAGACATCGGGGGCGGTTCCAGAGGCCATCCCGTTGGTGATCTTGCCCCAGTAGTCATCCCAGCCCGTCTGGGTGATCTTGACCGTGATGTCCGGGTTGGCCTTGTGGAAGTCATCCGCGCACTGCTGGTAGGCGGGAAGCTGGTTCGCGTCCCAGAGCCAATAGCTGACCTCGCCCTTGGCAGAGTCGGCGCTGCTGCCTCCTCCGCTCCCGCAGGCGGAGAGGGCGAGGGTGGCCACAGCGGCAGCGGCGACGGCGCCGAGTAGTTTCTTTTTCATGGTGGGACCTTTCGGGTGGGGAGGGTTGGGCACACGGCATGAGCCGGCCCGTTGGGGACGTGATGGAGGAAGGACTACTTCGTGCCGCTGAAGCCGATCGAGTTGACGATCTTCTTGCCGAAGATCGCGAACAGGATGAGGACGGGAAGGGCGGAGATCAGGGTTGCGGCCATAAGGCCGGACCAGTCCGGGGCGCCCTGCGGGGACTGGGATTTGAAGACGCCCAGTCCCACCGTGAGCACGCGCGATTCCTCGGAGGTCCCGACCAGGAGCGGCCAGAAGTATTCGTTCCACTGGCCCATGAAGGTGAGCAGGGCGAGGGTCGCGATGGGGGCGGCCGCGTTGGGCATGACGATCTGGAAGAAGATCCGCCAGTGTTTCGCGCCGTCGAGCATTGCGGCTTCCTCCACCTCGCGGGACATGTTGAGGAAGAACTGGCGCATGAAGAAGATCGCGAACGGGGTCATGAACAGGTAGGGCAGGACCAATCCGAGCATCGAGTTGAGCAGGCCCAGGTTTTTCACGAGGAGGAAGTTCGGCAGGGCCGTGAAGATCGGTGGGACCAGCATGGTGCCGAGGAAAAGCGTGAAGACGCCGTCGCGGCCCTTCCAACGCAGCCGGGCGAAGGCGTAGGCCGCCATTGAACTGAAGAACACGGCGCCCGCGGTGGTGATGCTCGAGAAGAGCAGGGAGTTCAACAGGTATTGCCAAAAGTTGATGGAGGCACCGGAGCCGCCCTCGGCGATGGCTTCGGAGGCGGTCTGGAGGCCGAAGACGCGCTTGAAGGCACCAAGGTTGAAATCGGCAGGGAGGAGGCTTGCCGAGTTTGCGGCAAGCGATCCGTTGGTGGAGAAGGCCGTGCGCAGAACCCAATAGAACGGCAGCACGCTCACTGCAATGGCGATGGCAAGCAGCACCCAGGCGCTTGCGCGGCGCCAGTTGAACGGACGACGGCGGGTGCCTGCCTTGAGGGAGGAAACGGTGGTCATGTTGTGTCCTTAGTCCAGGTCCGACTGGTTGCCGCGCAGGAACTTCATCTGGATGAAGGCCACGATCGCGAGGATGAGGAAGAGGATCACGGCGAGGGCCGAGCCGTAGCCGAAGTCTTGCTCGTTGAAGGCGCGCTGGTAGATGTAGTACTGCAACACGCGGGTTGCGTTGACGGGGCCGCCCTGGGTGGTGACGGCAACGGTGTCAAAGACCTGGAACGAACCGATAACGGTCACCACGAGCACCAGGGCGAGAACGGGACGCAGCAGCGGGAGGGTGATCCGCCAGAAGGTGCTGACCGCCTTGGACCCGTCAATGCTGGCTGCTTCGTACACCGTGTTGGGGATGGCCTGCAGGCCTGCGAAGATCAGCAGCGCGGTGTAGCCCATATGCCGCCAGGTGTTGATGAGCGCCTGCGTGGGGATAGCCCATTGCTCACTGCCGAAGAAGGCCACGCGGGGCAGCCCGAACCACTCAATGAACTGGTTGACGATGCCGATCTGGTAGTCGAGCATCCAGAACCACAGCAGCGCGGCAATGACGTTCGCCATGAGGTACGGAAGCAGGAGCGCCCCGCGGATGAGGGTTGACTTGGCCACCCGGTGCATGAGGATTGCGAGGCCCAGGGCAAGGAGCGTCTGAAGCACGATATTGATGACGACGTATTCCGACGTGACCCCAAGGGCGTTCCAGAAGAGCGGGTCCTTGGCGATCTGTTGGTAATTCTTGACGCCTATCCATTCCGGGTCTCCGAGGATGCTGTACTCGGTGAAGCTCAGGTAGATGCCGCGGATGGTCGGCACCAGGTAGAAGAGCACGAAGCCGACCATCGCCGGGGCGATGAAGAGGAGCGCGATCTTAAGATCGCCGATGCCGCGGAAACCTGCACCGGGCTTTCCCCTTTTTTGCGATTTCCGTGACTTCCGCGACCGGCCGGCAGCGGAGAGCTCCGGATCAGGATGTTTGGTGAGCGTGGTCATCTTCGACCCTTCCCTGACTGTGATATGGGTTACAACTGATGGAAATCTACACGAGTAGATCTGAAGGGGTCAAGTGATCTTGTGAACTTTTGTTCGATTATTTTAGATTTATTGCTTTTTGTTGACTCGAGTAGATCCCGGTGATTCACTGGCCTGAGTCACTCGTCGAGCCCCTCCCGGCGCGGCGGGGACATTCTGAAGCCACCCACATGAATCGAAGGGCTAACAATGACGTTTTCAATGGGAGTAGTAGGCCTCGGCCAGTTCGGCGGCCAATTTGCCCACCTCTTCAAGCTCCACCCCGGAGTTTCCTCGGTCTACGCAGTGGACGAGTTCCCTGAACGCGCGTCCAAAGCTGTTGAACAGCTGGGGCTCGACGGCACCATGGGCAGCTTCGACGAGTTGCTGGCCTCCGACGTCGACGCCGTCGCCATCTTCACGCAGCGCTGGACGCACGGGCCGTTGGTGATCAAGGCGCTGCGCGCCGGGAAGCACGTCTATTCGGCTGTTCCGATGGCAATCTCCGAGGAACAGATCTCCGGAATCATCGACGCCGTGCGTGAAACCAAGCTTGTCTATGCCATGGGAGAGACCAGCTTCTACAACCCCGCCACCGTCTATGCCCGCAAGCAGCACGCCGCCGGCAAGTTCGGCCGCATCTTCTACACCGAAGGCGACTATGTCCACGACATGGACCTCGGATTCTACGAGGCCTACCAGTACAGCGGCGGCGAAAACTGGAAAGCAACTGCAAGCTACCCGCCCATGCTGTACCCGACCCACGCCATCGGAGGCGTGCTGGGCGCCATACCGGGGCACGCCGTGAGCGTCAGCTGCATCGGCGTCAAGGATGACCGCGGCGACGGCGTCTTCGACAAGGAAGTCAGCATGTTCGACAATGACTTCTCCAACGCCACTGCGCTGTTCGAAATGAACGACGGCGGCGTGATGCGCACCAACGAGATGCGCCGCGTCGGCTACCCCTCGCACATCCGGGAATCGCGCTTCCGCTTCTTCGGCACGGAGGCAAGCTTTGAACAGCTGGCCACCACCACGCTGTGGCAGGACAAAAAGGGAGTACTCGACGTCTCGGACCAGGTGGAGACCAAGCCCAGCATGTCGGCCGATGACCCCTCGTTGGCGGACGTCGCACCCGAACTTCGCGGTGCGTTCATCTCCGGCCTCGCTCCGGTGCACGACGCCGGCCGGCTCCCCGTTGAATTCGAGGGAGCCCCCACCGGGCACGAAGGCAGCCACCAGTTCCTGGTGGACGACTTCGTCACGGCCGTGAACAAAGGAAGCCTTCCCCCGGTCAACGCCTGGGTGGCGGCGCGCTTCACGCTTCCCGGCGTCGTGGCGCACGAGTCCGCCCTCCGCGGCGGCGAGCGGCTTCCCATCCGCGATTTTGGCGATGCTCCCGAGGCTTTGTAGCTAGCATGATCCAATGACAACTTCGGCAGTGCACACCCCGCGCGGACCGGTGACGCGCAAAGACGTGGCCCGGTACGCCGGGGTGAGCACCGCCGTCGTGAGCTATGTGGTGAACGGCGGCCCTAAGAAGGTGGCGCCGGCAACGGAAGCGAAGGTCCAGGAGGCCATCCGGATCCTGGGGTACCGGCCGAATGCCGCCGCGCGTGCGCTCAAAATGGGGTCCAACCAAACCCTCGGCCTCGTGATTCCCGACTCCAGCAACCCGTTCTGGGCGCTGCTGGGACACGCGGTGGAAGTGGCTGCCGCCGAGCGCGGATATGCCCTGCTGTTGACGAATTCCGACAACAACCTGGACTCCGAACGCCGCCACATACGCAACCTCGCTGACCGGCAGGTTGATGGAGTGGTCCTGGCCAGCGTCATGTTCGAACCCGATCTACTGGAGCTTTTCGGCACGGAAATCCGATCGGTCCTGCTGAACCATGCCTCGGTCGCCCCTGGTTTCAACAGCGTGGGCGTGGACCTTGAAGCCGGAGCCCGCCTGGCCGTGCAACATTTGATCGGCCACGGACACACCAACATCGGACTCGCCATGGGCATCACGGCCGATAACGAGGCTGACGGGCGCGAGGAGGGTTGGCGGCGGGCGCTGGAAGCTGCCGGACTCCCGGTTGGGCCGCTCGCTCGCGGTGGGTTCGACCGCCCCGGGGGCTATGCTGCCGGACAGCGCCTCCTGGCCGCGGACAACCGCCCGACGGCGATCTTCGCCAGCTCCGATATGCAGGCAATCGGACTCCTCCGGGCAATCCGCGAGGCTGGCTTGTCCGTTCCGGACGATATCGCCGTGGCGTCCTTCGACGGTTCGATCGAGGCCGAATACAGCTGGCCGGCCCTGACCACGGTGGAGCAGCCCGTGTGGGAGATGGCAGAGGCCGCAGTGTCCGCACTGGTAGGCGAGAACCGGAACGAACCCCCGCAGCACAGGGTCTTCCCCACGCAGCTCCGCATCCGGCAATCGTGCGGGTGCCCGTAGCGCGTTCCCCCTCCCCACGCTAAGGTGCGGCGATCTTGAGCTTCCCGACGCCGTCGGCGAGGATGCGCCGGGCATCCTCGCCGAGATGCGAGTCCGTCACGAGTACGTCGGCTTCCTCCAGCTGGGCAATCGAGGCGATGCCCACCGTTCCCCACTTGCTGTGATCCGCCAAGACCACCACGTTGCGGGCCGCACTGATGAAGGCCCGGTTGGTCTCGGCTTCCTGCAGGTTCGGCGTGGTGAATCCCGCGTCGGCATCCATGCCGTGGACGCCCAGGAAAAGGGTGTCCAGGTGCAGTTGCTTCAGCGCGGCCGTGGCGATGGGACCCACCAAGGCGTCCGACGGCGTGCGCTCGCCGCCCGTCACGATGACCGGGAAACCCTGCCGGGAACCCGAGGCATTGTGGAACAGATCCGCGATCCTGATGGAGTTCGTCACTACGGTGATCCGCGGGCCTTCCAGGAGTACCTTGGCGAGCTCGTAGGTGGTGGTTCCGGCGCTCAGTCCCACGGCCATGCCCTCATGGACCAGGGTGGCGGCTTCGACGGCGATCGCGTGCTTTTCATCGATCAGCTGGGTGGACTTGAGTTCGAAGCCGGGTTCGTGGGTCCGGGCATCGCCGGGTATCTTGGCCCCGCCATGGATACGTTCGACGAGTCCGGACTCCTCAAGCGACTCGATGTCGCGCCGAACGGTCATCGCTGAGACGCCCAGCAGTTGCGCGAGGTCCGAGACACGGACAACCCGTTCACGCTGGACGGCGTCGACAATGGCGGTGTGGCGGGCTGCCTGAAGCATCGGAGCCTTTCTGGACGACGGGGGGGTGGCTAAGCGGGAGTGGCGACGACGGCGACGCCTCCGGCAGTAAGGTTTAGCGTACCTCCGGTGGGTGACCCGCTCAGGAGCTCGACGCCGTCGAGCGGCACCTCCACGTCCTGCGCGCTGTGGTTGATGACGAAGGTCCAGGCCTTGGTGCCGTTGCTCCTGCGGACGATTTCCACATCTTCCGGAGGCTGGACACCCAGGACCGGCTCCACCCCGGCGTCCGAGCAGAGGAGCTGCACCAGTTCGGCAAGCCCCTCGCGGCCCAGGCTCGTGGCCACGTAGTAGGCGGAGCCGCGTCCGGCGGACCCGGCCCTACGGGTCACTGCCGGCGAGCCGTCGACGCCGGACCCGCCCGTGGCTGCACCGCCGTCGAACGTGGCAAGAACCTCCGCCGCGGTTGCCTTACCCAGCTCGCTCCAGACCGTCCCGGAGCCGAAGCGGCTCAAACCGACGGCATCCCCGGATCGCAGGGGGAAGAATTCCTCCATGCTCACGCCGAGCAGTTCGGAGAACGCCCCTGGATAGCCGCCGCCGTTGACCGGGTCCATGCGGATGTGGTCGTTCTGGTCGACGATTCCGGAGAAATAGGTGATCACCAGGGTTCCGCCGGCTTCGACATACTCGTGGAGTTTTGCCGCGCCTTCATCCGTGACCAGGTACAGCATGGGCGCAATCACTAATTTGTAGCCGGAAAGGTCATCGGTGCTTTGCCGGATGTCCGTGGTGACGCCGGCCCGGTAGAGGGCATCGTGCCAACGCCGCGTTTCCGGGAGGTTCCGTGCGTCCTCACTGGGGTGCGAGTCCAGTTCGGTGCCCCAGCGGGCGTCGGTGTCGTGGATGATGCAGGCTTCGGCTTGGACCGTGGAGCCGGCCACCTCCGAAATGCTCTCGAGCGCACGGCCGAGCTCCACCACTTCGCGCCACACTTTGCTCTCGCGGCCGGTGTGAGGGACCAGTCCGGAGTGGTACTTTTCGGCCCCGGCGCGGGAGGCGCGCCATTGGAAGAACAACACTCCGTCGGTTCCGCGGGCCACGTGTTGCAGGGAGTTGCGCAGCATTTCGCCCGGCGCTTTCGCCACATTGCGGGGTTGCCAGTTGACTGCCGAGGTGGAGTGTTCCATCAGGAGCCATGGTTTGCCCTGTGCCCAGCCGCGGGTGAGGTCCGCCGTCATGGCCAGATCCTGGAAGTTCCGTTCGTCGGAGGCGATCAGATAGTGGTCGTTGGACACGACATCCATGTGTCCTGACCAGCGCCAATAGTCAACAGGGGCGTTCAGGCCCATGTTGAAGCCCATGAAATTGGTGGTCACCGGGTGCTTCGAATGTGCCTTGATGATGTCTGCCTCTGCGTTGAAGCACTCAAGAAGGGCATCGGAGGAGAACCTCGCGAAATCCAGTTGCTGCGTGGGGTTCACCCACGTTCCCGAGCGGCGCGGCGGCAGGATCTCGGCCCAGTCGTAGTAATGCTGGGACCAGAAGGCCGTGCCCCAAGCCTCGTTGAGCGCGTCCAGGCTCCCGTACCTGGCCTGGAGCCATTCCTGGAAGCCACGCTCCGCGTGGGGGCCGAAGTCCGGCTGGTTGTGGCAGCCATACTCGTTGTGGACATGCCACATCACGACGGCGGGGTGCCCCGCGTAGCGCTGCACGATCGCCGTCGTCAGGGCTGCTGCCGCCCGGCGATAGTCGGGCGAGCACGCCGCGAAGGCCTGCCGCGAACCGTAACTTTGCCGGACGCCGTCGGCATCCACCGGGAGTGAATCGGGGTACTTGCGGCTGAACCACGGCGGGGGAGAAGCACTCGCGTTCGCCAGATCCACGCTGATGCCGTTGCTGTGGAGCAGGTCGAGGATCCTGTCGAGCCAACCGAATTCGTACCGGCCTTCTTCGGGCTCCAGAAGGGCCCAACTGAAGATGCCGACACTGACCAGGTTCACCCCGGCTTCCTTCATCAGGGCGACGTCGTGTTTCCAGACCTCTTCGGGCCATTGTTCTGGGTTGTAGTCGCCGCCGAACGCGATCCGGCCGCCCAGCTTGTCCACGATGTAATCCATTGCCATGCGTTTTATCCTTTGCTGGAACCGAGCGTGAGACCGGCCACGAATTGGCGCTGCAGCACGAGGTAGATGATCAGGGTGGGTATCACAGTGATGGTGGCGCCCGCTGCGAGCAGGTTGTAATTGCTGAGGAACTCGCCCTGCAGGTTATTGATTGCTGTAGTGATCGGCAGCCGGTTACCGCTTTGGATGAAGAGCAGCGGCCAGAAGAAGTCGTTGTAGATGAAGATGACTTCCAGGGTTCCGAGCGCCGCGAGGGCGGGCCTGCACAGCGGCAGGATGATGTTCCAGTACTGCCGCCAGATCCCGGCACCGTCCACCAGCGCGGCCTCTGTCAAGTCGGACGAGAGGGCCTTCATGTAGTTGGAGAGCACGAAGGTGCAGAAACCGATCTGGAATGCCGTGTCCACGGCGATCACCGAGATATAGGTGTTGAGCAGGTTGCCGGAATCGCTGAACGAGTAGGGCAGCGTGACGTGTTTGAACATCTCGAACAACGGGGCTGCCAGGACCTGCGGGGGCAGGAGGTTGCCGGCCGTGAACATGATCAGCAGCGTGATGTTGAACTTCCAGCTCACCCTGGAGACGGCAAATGCCATCATCGAGGCAAAGAACAGGGTCAAAAGCACCGAGGGGACGGTGATGATCACCGAGTTCAACAGATACTTCGAGAATCCGCCTTGGGTCCAGGCCGTGATGAAGTTGTCGAGATTGAAAGTGCCGCCAAGGCTGAAGTAGCCGAATTTGTCCGTATCCGCCTTGGGACGCAAAGCCGTGAACAAGGACCAACCGAGCGGAATCAGCCACATGATTGCCATGACGGTCAGGAAAATATGGGTCCCGTAGTGGCGCTTCCCGGAGGTCCGGGTTCCGCCTGCGGCTGCCGTGCGCGGGATGGGGTTGGCGAGGGTGCTCATGCCTTGCTCTCCTTGCCGAAGGTGCGGATGAGGTAGAAGACGATGGGAATCAGCGAGATGACCAGGAGAATCACCGCGAGGGACGAGCCCACTCCGATCACCTGGCCTTCGCCGATCAGGTTCTGGATCACCAGGGCGCTGATCAATTCAAGGCCGTTGGTCCCTCGGTTAATGACGTACACGATGTCAAAGGCACGCAGCGACTCGATGATGGTGATCACCACGATCACGATGTTCACGGGGCGCATTGCCGGGAAAACGATGCGGAAGAACGTCTGCGCCGCATTGGCGCCGTCGATCGACGCCGCTTCCTTCAGCGAGGGGTCCACTCCCTTGAGCCCGGCCAAGTACAGGATCATGACGTAGCCCGCGTGACGCCAGGTAGCTGCGACCATGGCCGCCCAGATGTTGACGTTGGAATTCCCGAACCAGTCCACGGCTTGAGGTGTGCCCGCCGTGCCCAGGAGATAGTTCAGCAGCCCGCTGTCCCGGTTGTAGAACAGCTGCCAGATGATGCCGATGAGGGCCAGCGACAACATGACGGGCGTGAAGAAGATGCTCTGGTAGATCTTGCTGCCGCGGATCTTCTGGTCCAGGAGCACGGCCAGCAGCAGTCCGAGGGGTGTCGCGATGAGGGCCAGGAAGACGAGCCACAGGACGTTGTGTTGGATGGCGGGCCAGAACGGGGGGTAGTCCTGGACCACATAGCGGTAGTTGTCCGTCCCGGCGGCCTTGATGTCCTTCAGGTCCAGGCCGTTCCAGCGGGTGAAGCTCAGCGCAATGGAGAAGAGCGTGGGCAGCCAGACCAGCAGGAGCTGGATCAGGGTGGGCACGCCCACCATGATCGCGAGGATGAATTTGTCGCGGCGGGTGAGGCGGCGGACCCTGCCTGCTTTGCCGCTCCGCCTGCCGGTGCCGGGCCGGCTCTTGCCGGCAATGGTTCGCCCAACAGCACCGGGCTCGCTGTCCGGTGCTGCCGGTTTCTCGGCGGTAGTACTCATGGGGATTCCTTCAGCTACTGGGCTGCGTAAAGGGTCTTGGCCTGCGCTTCAAGGTTCTTGACGTCCACGGTGCCGTCCTTGATGAAGGACTGGAGTGCGGGGATCATTACGTTGTTGGCCATGGCCGGGAGGGCGTCCCGGTCCAGGAACTGGCTGATGTACTTGGCATTGGCGATGGTGTCCGCGCACTTCTTGTTCAGCGGGGTGAACTTCGAGGTGTCGGCGCCCTTGACGGTAGCGATGTTGGAGCCATCCACGGCTGAGTAGGCATTCTGGCCTTCGGCTGATCCCATGAACGCCAGGAAGTCGTGCGCCGCCTTGTTGTCGCCGCCTTTCTTGGACAGGAGCAGTCCGTCGATAGGGGCTTCGACGGCGTCGGTGCCTTCCACAGCGATTTCCGGGAACGGGAAGAAGTCGATGTCCGCCAGCACGGCGGGATCCGTGAATTGCTGGGTCACGAACGAACCCAGCAGGTACATACCGGTCTTCTTGGCTTCGAGGGCCTTGGCCGCGTCCTGCCAGGTCTGGCCGAGGGCATTGGGGTCTTGGAACGGCAGGAGGGCCTTCCAGGTGTCGAAGACATCGCTGACCTTCTTCTGGTCCCAGCTTTCCTTGTGGGCGGTCAGGTCCACGTGGAATTGGTAGCCGTTGAGGCGCATGTTGATGTAGTCGAAGGTTCCCATCGCGGGCCAGCCGTCCTTGTCCGCGAAGCCGATGGGGATGATGCCGTCGGACTTCATCTTGGTGGCCAAGGTCTTCAGCTCATCGAACGTCTTGGGGACTGCGTAGCCCTTTTCCGCCCAGAAGCTCTTCCGGTAGAAGAAGCCCCAAGGGTAGTTGTAGTTGGGGACCAGGTACATCTTGCCGTCCGGCCCGGTGGAGGCCTTCTTCATGGCATCGGAGAAGTTGCTGCCGATCGTTGCCCACACGTCGTCTACGGGAGCCAGGAGGCCCTTGCCCGCGTAGTACTGCATGCGGTAGCCGGCGAACCACGTGAAGGCATCGTCCGGGCTGCCCTGGAGGTAGGAGTTGATCTTGTTCTGGAAGTCGTTGTGCGGGACGACGTTGGTGGCCACCGTGACGCCGGACTTCTTGGTGAAGGCATCGGTGACGGCTTTGTAGGCTGCCTTGGGAACATCGTCCGAGGAGCCCGAGCCGAAGGTCAGGCTGTTCGACGAGGCTCCGGGAGCGGGCCCGGAGCCACCGGTGCAGGCAGCCAGCAGCGGGATACCGGCGAGTCCGGCGGCGCCGATACCGAGCGTTTTCAGGATGGTGCGGCGTCCAGGGCCAGCATTGTAGGCCGACTGGAACGGGTCAAGATTCGCTGCCATGTTCTCTCCCTTGAAAGCGTGGTGCTTGTGAGTTTTCTCACGTAGAACTCGACTATAACCGCTCAAAAGAGAACATGAAAGAACTAAATATAACATTCTTGCGACGGCGGGTTTTAAGACAAAAGCGGCGGTCCTCTTTGCAGAGAACCGCCGCCCTTGCGTGGTGGCGTGGCGCCGCGTGGTTTGGGCGTGAGCCTACTTCTTCAGCGACTGCGCGATCTGGGCCATGATGGTGGGATCGGAGAGGGTGGTGGCGTCGCCGGGTTCGCGGCCTTCGGCGACGTCTTTGAGGAGGCGGCGCATGATCTTGCCCGAGCGGGTCTTGGGCAGTTCGGGGACCACGAGGATGT
>NZ_JBFRHB010000045.1:0-27666 GCF_052115645.1 Arthrobacter sp. 2MCAF14
GCAAGCCATTCCTTTCTCGACCCGTGCGGCTGCAAATAGTACTCGTGCATGAACTCACGGATCTCTTCACGCGTAAAACCCTTGTTATCAACGGCCATCGCCGGCTCCTTCAATCAACAGGTAATGAATGACTCACAACCAGCTTGACGATGAGGGTGGCTTCCGCTAATGCCCCGGAATATGCGGACACTCGTTCCGTATGGCCGGAGTGATCCAGCAGAATCCTTCGGGCGTGCCGCAAAACCCCGATCTGTCTCGGCGAGGCTGCCATGGCGCACAATTGATCCGTGCGCACTTTTGGTGTGGAAGAGGAATTGCTGATCGTCGATCCCGTGACCGGCGAGCCGCTCGCCCTTGCCGACGCGCTCCTATCGGGCCCCGCTCACGACAGCCAGGCCCAGGACAGCTCGGCCCACGACGGCCTCGCCCAGGACGGTCCCGACACTGGACCGAGCCACGACAGCCCCGACACCGGTCCGCCCCTTGAGGAGATCGACGGCCCCGATACCGGCCTGAGCCACGAGCTCAAGCTTGAGCAGATCGAAACCCAGACCCGGCCATGCCGCAGCTACGCGGAGCTCCTGCACCAGATCCGAAGGGCCCGGGGCCTCGCGAGCCATGCCGCACGGCGCCACGGCGCAAGGATCGCCGCATTGGCCACGTCGCCCGTGGACGCCGCGTTGCACACCACTCCGGATCCCAGGTACGCCATTATGCTCGAACGATTCGGCATTACCGCTCACGAACAGCTCACGTGCGGATTCCACGTGCACACCTCGATCGAGTCCCCCGAGGAAGGCGTGATGATCCTGGATCGCATCCGGGACAAGCTCGCTGTCTTCACCGCGATCAGCGCCAATTCACCCTATTGGCGGGGTCTGGCTACCGGTTTTGAGAGCTACCGGACGCAGGCGTGGAACCGCTGGCCTTCGTCGGGGCCGTCAGCCATCTTCGGTTCCTTGGCCGCTTACCGACGCGTTGTCAGGAGGCTCATCGAAACGGGAGTATTGCTGGACGAGGGGATGGTCTACTTCGACGCGAGGCTGTCCCGGCACGTTCCCACGGTGGAGGTCCGGGTGGCCGATGTCTGCCTACGGGCCGAGGATGCGGCGCTCATCGCGGTGCTCGTCAGGGCCTTGGTCGAGACTTCTGTTCGTGAATACCATGCCGGAATAGAGCCGGCGGCCGTGCCCACGGCGCTTTTGCGGATGGCGTCCTGGCAGGCAAGCAACTTCGGACTTCGCACCGAACTGCTGGACTTCGGAACGTTCCGCCCGGAGCCCGCCGCGGACGTCGTCTGGTCGTTGGTGGAGTACCTGGAACCTGTCCTCGCCGAACAGGGCGAATTCGACTTGGTCCAAGCCGGCGTGGCGGCCATCCTGGGCCGTGGCAACGGCGCTATCGAACAGCGTGGTGTTGCCGGGCGCTGGAGCGAGACCAACGGGGGCGCGCCCGACGCCGCCGGGCTGGCCGCCGTCGTCGAGCACGCCGTTCAGATCACGATGCGCTCGGAGAGAGACGAGAGCAACACCAAGCCCCAGCCCGTCCTCACCTGGGTGCGCCAAGACTGGCGCGAAGCGCCGGGTTAACCCGCCGGGCTAGACCTGTTTGAGGGCCCTCTCCAGGTCCCTGATGAGGTCGTCCACATCCTCCAGCCCCACCGAAAGCCGCACGACGCCGTCGCTCAGGCCAATGGCCGCGCGGCCTTCCGGACCCATGGCGCGGTGCGTGGTGGTGGCGGGGTGGGTGATGAGGGACTTGGAGTCGCCGAGGTTGTTGGAGATGTCGATCACGGCGAGCCCGTCCAGCAGCGCGAAGGCGGCCTCTTTCGGCGATCGACCCGCAGAGGGCAGCAGTTCAAAGGTGAGCACGGTTCCGCCGGCCTTCATTTGCTTCGCGGCGAGCTCGTATTGCGGGTGCGACAACAGCCGCGGGTACTTGACCCAGCTGATGGCCGGCTGATCCTCAAGCCATTCGGCGATCCGCAACGCAGACGCCGAGGAGTGGTTGACGCGCAGCGCCATCGTCTCCAGGCCCTTGGTCAGGACCCAGGCGTTGAACGCGGAAAGCGACGGCCCGGTGTGCCGCATGAGCTGCTTGACGGGACCGTCGATGAATTCCTTGGTGCCCAGGATTGCTCCGCCCAGGACCCGGCCCTGGCCATCGATGTGCTTGGTGCCCGAGTAGACAATCACGTCCGCGCCGAGATCGCCGCAGCGCTGCAGCAGCGGAGTAGCGAAGACGTTGTCGACGACGACGGTAGCGCCCGCCGCGTGGGCTAGTTCGCTCACCGCTGCAATGTCCACGATTTCCTGCATGGGGTTCGACGGCGACTCGAAGAACACTGCCGTTGTCGGCTCGGACAATGCGGCACGCCACTGGTCCAGGTCCGGGCCGTCCACGAAGACGGTCTCGACGCCCCAGCGGGGCAGGATCTCGTTGAGGATCACGAAGCAGGAACCGAAGAGCGAGCGGGCGGCAACCACGCGGTCGCCGGCGGCCAGCAACGCACCGAGGGCGGTGAAGACAGCGGACATGCCCGACGCCGTCGCGAAGCACGCTTCGGTGCCTTCGAGCAGGCGCAGTCGCTCCTGGAAAGTGGCCACGGAGGGGTTGCCGTAACGGGAGTAGACGAAGCGCTCGTCCTCGCCCGTGAATGCGCGCTCTGCGGCTGCGGCGGACTCATAGACGAAGCCGGAGTTCAGGAAGACGGCCTCGGACGTTTCTTGGAAGTTGGTGCGGTCAAGACCGCCGCGGACTGCCTGGGTGTCAGGGCTCCAGCCGGCGGCGTCAGGATTGAAAGTCACTTAGATGTTCCCCAGGTTCGTCGGAAGTCCACGGTTTTTCCAGCCGTTCACGGTTCGCTCGCCGTAGCGGTCCGGTTCGCCCTCGAAGCCCTCCAGGACGTTGTAGGCGGTGTAGCCGGCCTGTGTTGCTGCGATCGCGGCGGCGATGGAACGCTGTCCGGAGCGGCAGAGGAAGACCAGTTCGGTACCATTTGCCTCCGGAGCCTGCTGCGTCAGCTCTTCGATGAAACGGGTGTTGGGGATGCCGCCGGCCAAGTTCCACTGGATGAACAAGGGATCGTTCTCCGTGGCCTTTGTGTCAGGGATCCCGATGTGTGCCCACTCGCCTTCGGTGCGGACGTCCACCAGGATGGCGCCTTGTTCCAGCTTGGCCCAGGCATCGTGCGGACTGAGGTCGCCTGCGTAGCTCATGCGTGCCCCTCGCCGTCGAACTCTTCATCAAGCTGGTCTACCGCGTTGGCAACTGCTGCATCTGCGCTCGCGATCGCGGCGGGTAGGACGATGGCCTGGGCCACAATCACGTCCGTGCCATTGAAGGTCGCGGCCGGGCTGCCGTGCAACACGTATCCCTCCGCGAGGGCGGTGGAGATCCGCTCGCAGAAATCCTTCGTGTCAGGGCCCGTGATGAGACGGTACGAGAGTTTTTCTTCGGTGGGTTCAGGCATTGGTGCTCCTCAGTCACGCTTGCAGTTCGAAAGTGTCGATACGCCGAGTAGTCACCTGAGGCACCCCGCCGGAGAGAGGGTTGCCGACCAGCAAGTCAGGGCTTCGCGCTGGTGCTCATTACTCAAGAAGAAAATAACATCCACGACGGCGGCCTGCATCACCGGCCGTCGTCATGTTCCGTAACCGGGGGTCTTAGGCGTCGGTTTCTTTCGGCAACGGGTCCAGGCTTGCCTGGATCCGGGGTGGAATGGCGTCGAACCGCGACGCTACTGCCGTAGGGGAGTGATGAAAAGTGGAACCTTGATGCTTCCGGATTTCCAGCAGCTCGTGTACGGATATCCCGGTGGCGGTGGCGAGTGCATGCAGCGAGAGGCTGTTGTGATGAGCCAAGGCAAAAACCACACCCGACAGGGCTTCGAAACCTTCCGTCTCGTAGATTTCCTTCACCAAGTTGGACATGCCGTTTGCATCATCGATTGATCCCGCTGACGCACCAGTCGCCATGGCCGTCAGCGACCATGCAGCAGAGTCGGGGCTGATGTAGATGCTCATGTCGATACCCTACGGACTCAGGCCCGCTTGGGGAATGGGCGATACGTTTATCTTTATGGCAGCACTCACCGACCTTGACCGTCAGCTCCTCTCCGCTCTGAGGGAGGATGGCAGGGCGTCCGTGGCCAGCCTTGCGCGGAGGCTGGGCGTCGCCAGGGCCACTGTGAATAGCCGGCTCGAGCGTCTAGTTTCCTCGGGAACCATCGTTGGTTTCACTGCGAGGGTGCGCGACGAGGTCGATCCACTTGCCATTCGCGCCATTGCGCTCATTGCCCTGGAGGGAAGATCGGCCGACAAAGTCATTCGCCAACTCAGGGGACTTCCGGAGATTTGGGCACTGCACACCACCAACGGCGGGTGGGATCTTGTGGCCGAGCTGCGCACGGAAAGCCTCAGTGACTTTGACCAGGTGTTGGGCCGGATCCGCGGCATCGAGGGGATCGTCAATAGCGAGACGAGCCTGTTGCTCAGTTCCGTCCTCCGGTAGTCGCCCGCACGACGGACGCCTTTATCCAATGAGCATTATGTAGAGATGCGTTCATCATTTTGTGCAGCCTTTCAATGAAAAGTACGTACTTTGGCAATTGTGGATGCATATCGCCGCTCCGTAGCCTCGTAGCAACAGTGCTTATGAGGGAAAGGAGCGCACATGACGCGCTTTGTCGATGTCCGCAATATGGTTCGTTGGACGGCCGGGCGAGGCCCGGAGACCATCATCTCGGAGATGATTCAATACTTGGAAGACGACTTCCGGCGGTGGGAATCTTTTGACAAGACTCCGCGGGTGGCAAGTCACACGCCATTTGGGGTCATCGAGCTGATGCCCACCAGCGACCAGGAAACATACGGCTTCAAGTATGTAAATGGACACCCTTCGAATCCAGCGCGCGGCTTCCAGACCGTGACAGCTTTCGGTGTCCTGTCCGACGTCCATAACGGTTATCCGACGTTCCTCGCGGAAATGACAGTGCTGACAGCGCTGCGGACGGCGGCTACGTCGGGGATGGTCGCGAAGAAACTCGCTCGCCCCGATGCCCGGATCATGGGGATGATCGGAACCGGAACCCAATCGGAGTTTCAGGCCCTGGCTTTCCGGGTGGCCTTGGGCATTAACACTGTCAGGATCTGGGACACGGATCCGGCTGCGATGGAGAAGTTCGTCCGGAACATGGCTCCCCTCGGCTTCGACATCACCATTGCAGACTCGGCGGCCCACGCAGTGGAGGGCGCCGACGTCATCACCACGTGCACGGCGGACAAGGCCAATGCCACCATCCTGACGGCAGACCAGGTTTCGCCCGGTGTCCACATCAACGCGATCGGTGGCGACTGCCCTGGGAAGACCGAACTCGACGCTGCCATCCTGGGCCTCGGCGATGTCTTTGCGGAATACGATCCCCAGACGCGGATTGAAGGCGAGATCCAACAAATGTCCGCCGAATTTCCCGTCACGGAATTCTGGCAGGTCCTGTGCGGGCGCGCGCTGGGCCGCACCGCCACGGACCAGGTCACGATATTCGATTCCGTGGGCTTCGCGATCGAGGACTTTTCCGCCTTGCGGTACCTGCGCGATGCCGTTGAGGGTTCGGAATTTTTCGAGGAGATCGACCTCGTCGCGAACCCCGATGACCCCAAGGACCTTTTCGGTCTGGTGCGGGCACTTTCTCCCATGGGATCCTGAGAAGCCGAACTGACTCGCAGTCGTTGTCGTTTAGGGGCCGCTAAACGACAACAAATGCGAGTTAGTTGGGGAAGTCTGGTGCGCCGGCCCCAGAACCGGCGCACCAGACGTTTAACAAGCTTGACCGGCGCAACTAGTTAACTACTGAGGGCATGGCGGCACAATAGGGTCGCCATGCTAAATTACGCGGCCCGCTACACTCGGATTCATGGTGGGTCATGGGGGAACCAGAACCGCAGCGCTATTACTGGCAGGGAGGATTCCGGCACGGTGGGCGGCGCCGCTAGCGGGGTTGGAAAGAGTGCAAGGGTCGAGGACGCGGGCTCGTATACTCTGACCGCAGCCTGTGTTGGCGCCTCGGATGTCCACCTTGTCATCGCCCAGGATCCACGGATCGGCCTTGCCCCCAGGATCAGACGATCGATTGCGCTACGTCCTACTCGCGAGTTGTTCAGCTGCAGCCTGGGTCGGTCAATGTCCAGATTCTAGTAATGCGGGCTTATTCAGGTGCTTCCGCCACCTCAACAGGCGGGGGCGTCGCTGCGGTGAGGATCACGGCCGGCGGCTGAAATCCCCCGGCACGTGGGCGACGGTTATGGAATGTCTTCCGGTTCCGCCGAGGGCCCGGGTGGCCGATGCGGCGCGGGCGGGCCGGGGTGCGGGGGGTGGGGTACATGTTTGTGCAGGTGCGGCGGATGCGGACCGCCGTGCGGCGGACGCGGAGGATGCCGGGGCGGGGGTGGCGGGCCCGGTTCCGGCTCGGTCTCCCCAGCCGCGGCCTCAGGCACCGTCCGTCCATCGTCGGCACCGGTTTCCTCCGCGGCACCTTCGTCGGGGGCCTCGGTCACGAGCCCGTAATAGCTGTAGAGTTCCTGTTCCTGCGTCTCCGTGATCGCGCCGCGGTCGCTCTCGATGCGCGGGCCGTTCTTCACTTTGTCCTTGGCGAAAGCCACCCTGATCACTGAATTCTCAAGGCTGGCTCCGGAAAGCGGGGCGAAAGACTCGGACATGCCGAACAGGCCGGTCCGCACGGTGACAAAGACAGGATCCCCGGAATCACCGCTGGTGAAAACCTGCTCCACTGAGCCGATTTTCTCCCCGGCGACGTCAACGACAATCCCTCCGTTGAGGACGATGTCATCGATATCCTGCAGGCTGAGCATGAGGCAGATCCTTCTCGTGTCGGGGTTCCGGCGGTACCGGCCGAGCTGAACTATATTCTGTCCTGATTCTTCGCGCCCGGCGACAGGGGCTGGCACGCGCCGAACGCACTCACTGTCCGGTGACTGCCAGCACCGCTACTGCCGCAAACACGGTCAGAGGAGCAACCATCAGTCCGAAGATCGCGTAGCCCTTCCACGTAATCAGGACGTTCATCCGCATCAGCCGGTCGTGCCACAGCAAGGTTGCCAGGGAGGCCCAAGGCGTGATGATCGGTCCCGCATTGACTCCGATCAGCAACGCCGCCATCCGCACTGGAGTCCCCGCCAGCGGTTCTGCGAGCAGGTACGCAGGCAAATTGTTGAGGACATTGGAGCCGGCGGCGCCCGTCGCGGCGAGCCGAACCAGATCCAGGAAGCCCTGGCCTTGTCCGGCCACCTGGCTCAGCAACACAGAAGCTCCCAGATGCCTGGCGGCCTCCATCACCAGAAAGAGGCCGGAAGCGAACAGCAACAAGGACCAAGGAATCAGGGTCACCTTGAGAACCCGCGGGCGCCGGAACGCGAACACCACGCCCAGCACTACAGCCCCGGCCAGGGCAGGGATCCATACCGGGACTCCGGACACCAATGCGGGCAGCAGCAGCGCCAGAACCACAGCGCTGCACCCGAGCAGGACCCGGTCCGTCGCAGGCCTGGATTCAGCGCCGGCTGGCTGATCAGGCCTGATCCGCCCGACCGGGATCCGTGAATAGCGGTTGCGCAGATCCCGCCGGAAGACGATGGCGATGAACAGCAGCGGTACGACGACGGCCGTAAGGGAGGGCGCCCACATCAGGCCCGCAAACCCGCCAGGAGTAATACCGCCAAGACTGTGCTGCGCCAGAAGGTTCGTCAGGTTGGAAATGGGCAGCAGCAGGCTTGCCGTGTTGGCCAGCCAGACCGTCGTCAGTGCGAAAGGCAGGGCCGGCAGCCCGGCTTGCCGCGTAACGCTGACCACCACCGGGGTCAGCAGCACAGCCGTTGTGTCCAGGGAAAGGAAGACAGTGCTCAGCGTCGCAAAGACCGCGAGGAACAGCCACAAGAGAATGCTGTATCCGCGGCCCCAATAACGGAGCCGGCGGGCAGTCCAAAGGAACACCCCGGCCTCACTGCACAGCTCAGTCACAACCGTCATCGCGACGACGAACAGCAGAATGGGAGCCACTCGATCCACGAGTGCCATGAGATCGGTGAAAGGCAGGGCGCCCGTGGCGATCGCAACGGCACCCGCCAAAAGCAGGACCGCTCCAATGATCGCCAGACGCATGAACGGAGTCTATTCCCCAGCGTGCGATCCTCGGACCAAGGACGGCAATCATCGCCACGCTAAGCTCGGATCACGTCGATACTGACTGAGTCCCTGCCTGACGGAAAACATAGGTGCAACCGTGACGCTTGCCGAGAACATCTTCAACCAGCCCATTCGGATCCAATTCGAGGCATTTATCGACGAGCACCGGCGGGCGCTCAATGAGTGTTTGAACGGGTTGACGGAAGAACAGTCCCGGCGGTCATTGGTGCCGTCCCGGACCACCTTGCTCGGCCTCGTGAAACACGCGACCTTCGTGGAGAAGGTCTGGTTCGACGAAGCCATATCGTGCCGTTCCCGGGCCGAGATCGGGATCCCTGCGACGCCGGATGAGTCTTTTGTCCTCGATGACGGCGACACGATCGCCACGATCCAGCAAGCACACCGCGAAGCATGCGAAGCATCGCGCCAGGCGACATCTTCCTTGGGGCTCGACGACATGCTCAACGGCAACCGACGCGGTCCGCTCCCGCTGCGCTGGGTGTACCTCCACATGCTCCGCGAGCTTGCGCAACACTGCGGGCACGCAGACATTCTGCGCGAGCAGATCCTCAGCCAGGGATAAAGACGAGGTGCTCGTCGCCGCGTTCAGGAGCTCTCGAGTCCCGGTGAGAGCGACTACTTTCCGGTAGGTAGTAGGGGAGTGTCGATTCTCGATTCCCGTAAGCAGTCCAGTAGCCATTACTCGCGACCCCTTGAGCCTTGGTCCATATGATCCGAATTGGGGCACTGGTTGTCCAAAACACAATTGTTCGGAATCCCGTGGGGATTGCGAAGCGTCAAAGCGTTTCGCGCGGAGACGCATCAGATTTATTTACTGCGGCTGAGACTTCGCTGGACCGGGGATTCGGGGTAATCCGGCGCACCCTAAAGTCGCGCAACAAAGTTATGGGATGCAGACATGAAATTGACGAGTCGCCCGCACCTTATGAGAAGCAAAGCCGATCCAACGAAACAGCTTTCTACTAAAACCAGGTCACCGGCCAGGTGGCTCGCCGCTGGCAGCGTTGTAGCTGTCATGGCCAGCTTCTTGGTGGGCGTTGTTGTCGCCGCTCCTGCGCATGCCGCGGCGAACACGGTGGTGTCACTGACGTTCGATGACGGCAACGCGGACCAGATGACGGCCGAGTCCACCATGAAGAGCCTGGGCTTGAACGGCACCTATTTCATCACGACCGGGTGGATCGACCAGCCCACCTACCTGACCACTGCGAACCTGCAGCAGATAGCTGCTGACGGCAACGAGATCGGCGGCCACACTGTGACCCACCCGGATCTTGTGTCCTTGACCGCCGCCGAGTCGACGCGGCAGATCTGTAACGGGCGCGTGGCGCTGATGAACATGGGCTTCAAGGTCACCAGTTTCGCCTACCCCTTCGCTTCCGAAGACCCGGCCACCGAGGCCTTGGTGAAGGGGTGCGGTTACAACAGTGCTCGCGGCCTGGGTGACACGGCCAGCAAGGACCCTGCCTCGGCGACGCTTCCCGCGGCAGACACCATCCCGCCGGCCAATCCTTACGTCACCGCGGCACCGAGCGAGGTAGACAGCACCTGGACCCTGGCGGATCTTCAGAACCAGGTGACCCACGCCCAAACTACGGGCGGTGGTTGGGTCCAACTGACCTTTCACCACATCGCGGTCGGCACGGACCCGACGCTGACCATCAGCCCGACCCTGTTCAACCAGTTCGCGACCTGGCTGTCACAGCAGAAGGCGGCTGGTACCGTCGCGGTGCAGACCGTGGACCAGGTCA
This sequence comes from Arthrobacter sp. 2MCAF14, assembly GCF_052115645.1. Lineage (NCBI taxonomy): Bacteria > Bacillati > Actinomycetota > Actinomycetes > Micrococcales > Micrococcaceae > Arthrobacter > Arthrobacter sp. 2MCAF14. Next base: position 9,972 of record NZ_JBFRHB010000045.1, read on the forward strand.
TCGGCGGCACCCAGCAGCCCGCGGTCCAGGGCCCTGCGGTACCTCCACCGCCACCGCCGGGGACGAACATGATCCAAAACCCCAGCCTGGAAACCTTGGTCAACACGATTCCGCTGTGCTGGGCCGCCGGCGGCTTCGGCACCAACACCCCCGCCTTCGCTGTTGTCTCCCCCGGCCACACCGGTACGAACGCCGAGCAGCTGACCGTGACCGGGTTCGTCCCCCCCGGGGACGCGAAGCTCCTGCCGGCCCTGGACCTGGGCGGTTGCTCACCGACAGGAACGCCCGGACATATCTATCAGCTGAAGGCCTGGTATAAATCCACCGCGCCGACCCAATTCGAAGCGTATTACCGTGTCGGTAACGGGTTCTGGAAGTACTGGACGGCAAGCCCCTTGGTCCCCGCCGCGGCGAACTGGACCCAAATAACCTGGACCACCCCGCCACTGCCGGCCGGCGCGTCAGGTATCAGCTGGGGACTGAACATCCAAGCCAACGGCACCATCACCACTGACGACTACGAGATGTACGACGTCGGCAGCCAACCGGCTGGAGCTGCGACCGCAATTGCGGCTGCGGCTGCTGGGCCTCCGAGTATCGGCACCGCCACCGGAGCAATGGTTTGCGGCCTGGCCGCAGGCGGCTGCTACCAGTACTTCCAGAGCGGCGTGGTGCACTGGTCAAGCGCAACCGGGGCGCACGTCACCAAGGGCGCGATAGATGCAGCCTGGGCCGCAACGAATTGGGAGAACGGTGTTCTGGGCTATCCGACCAGCAATGAGATCGGCGGGCTTAAGAACGGGGGCGTCTACCAGACGTTCCAGGGTGGCGTGATCCATTGGTCCCCTGCGACGGGTGCCCATTTCACCAGGGGCGCGATTGATGCGGCGTGGGCGGCCCAGAATTGGGAGAACGGGTTCCTCGGCTATCCGACCAGCAATGAGATCGGCGGCCTGAAGAACGGAGGCGCCTACCAGACGTTCCAAGGTGGCGTGATCCACTGGTCTGCTGCAACGGGAGCCCATATCACCAGGGGCGCCATTGATGCGGCGTGGGCGGCCCAGAATTGGGAGAACGGGTTCCTCGGCTATCCGACCAGCAATGAGATCGGCGGGCTGAAGAACGGCGGCGCTTACCAGAACTTCCAAGGTGGAGTCATCTACTGGTCCCCAGCCACCGGAGCCTTCCCTAACGGCGGAGCCATTCGCGTAGCCTACGCATCCCAGGGTTGGGAGAACGGTCGCCTTGGTTACCCGACCACCACCGAGTACGCGGTTTCGGGCGGACGAGCGCAGAACTTCCAAGGAGGACACATCACCTGGTCGGCAACGACAAACGCAACCACCATTACTTACAACTGAGATTGAACGCATGCGGACGCCGGCCCTGCCGGCGTCCGCACCCTTGAACCGGCAGGGGGCGTAGCGGCAGACTGCATCTCTGACGCACGCCCCCTGCCGCTGCCTGCAGCGGAGGGCTAGCCTCCGCTCATCGTTTCTCAGGGGTCGAAAGCCCTACTCGATCCCCGAGAACAGCTCGTTGAGCTCGGCCGTCAGCTGCTTGCGCATTGCCGGGGTACCGATCTCCCTGCCGTCCACATGGTTGACCGGCGCGATGAGCCGGATGCTCGAGATCAGCCACACAGCATCGGCGTCGAACAGGTCTTCGGGAACCAGCGGACCGTAGCCGAGCTCCCATCCCGCGGCCTTCGCTTTCGTGAAAAGGGCGTCCTGGGACGTGCCCGGCAGGATGCCGCTGTCCAGTTGCGGAGTGATGAGGCGCTTGACCGTGCGCACCGAGCCGGCGCCGTCGTCGACCGTTTCAACGTGGGCCAGCAACACCGTGGACGTCGGGCCCTCCAGAACGCGGCCGTCTGTTGAGGTGAAGATGGCGTCGTCCGCGCCTTGCTTGTGCGCGTAGCGCAGCGCGGCCATGTTCACGGCGTAGGAGAGCGTCTTGGCGCCGAGCAGCAGCCAGGGGGCGCGGTCGCCCGCTTCCGTGTCGAAGCCGCGGTCAAGAAGTACGACGTCGATGCCCGTCTCGCGCTGCCGGCGACTGCCCGCGGGGGACGGCGAGGCCTGGATCCAGCATGTGGGAGTCGAGGCGCCTTCGACTCCGCGCGTCACCAACAGCTTGACGACTACCTCGTCTTCGGCAGGGCTTGGCGCGGGGAAGGCGTCGCGGAATTCGGTGATCGCGGTGTCGATCGCGCGGCGCCAGACGTCCTGTTCGGGAATGTTGAGGTCCAGTGCGCGGGCTGAGCTCTCAAGCCTGTTCAGGTGCGCTTGCACCTTGCGCGCACGGCCCTCGACGGCGAGCAGCGACTCGAAGACGCCGTCACCCCGGGTGGCGCCCAGGTCGGTTGCCATGAGCTGCGGCTGGTTGGAATCGGCGACGCGGCCGTTTTCGAACGCTGGATCCAGGAAAACGAGGATCGTCGAGGCAGGTAAAGTCATGCTTCCAGCTTAGTGCTGCCCCCGGAGGGATGGTCAGGACGAGAAGTCGGGAGCGGTGCGCCAGATAGGCTGGGCTGACTGTTGGTTCTTTGATTAGCTATTCGATCATGGGGGTGTGGGGTGCTGTTTCCTTTTCAGTTCGGAACAGAGTGGACTTGGCTCCTCGGCGCGTGGGCCATCGTTGAGACCGGCTTGCGCGTCGTGCTACTTGGCGTCATCCCCGGAAACCGCCGTCCCACCACGGCCATGGCGTGGCTCCTGGCCGTCTTCCTCGTCCCGTCCGTCGGTTTCGTCCTGTTCCTGTTGTTCGGTAATTTCCGCTTGTCCCGCCGTCGTCGGGAGCAGCAGGAGCAAGTCAACGATCGGGTGCGTGCAGGCACTTCGGCGCTCGCCGACGTCGTAAGCACATACTCGGGACCCGAATGGGTGACGTCGGCCGGTGAACTGAACCGGCGCCTGGGTTCCTTGCCGATGGTGGACGGTAACTCCGTGGAGCTCTTCCCCGGCTACGAGGAGTCGATCAAGGCCATGACGGAAGCGGTCCGGGGGGCCAAGAAGTTCGTCAATGCGGAGTTCTACATCATGAGCAGCGACTCAGTCACGGACGAACTCCTCACCGAGTTGGAAAACGCGGCAGCGCGCGGCGTCAGCGTCCGCCTTCTGTTCGATCACATCGGCACGCTGCGGATCCCCGGCTACCGAAAACTGGTCCGTAGGCTCAAGCGCGGCCAGATCCAGTGGCGCCGCATGCTGCCATTGCTGCCTATCCACGGCCAATGGCGCCGTCCGGACTTGCGGAACCACCGGAAAATCCTGGTGATCGACGGCGAAATCGCCTTCACGGGCTCCCAGAACCTGATCGAGCCCTCCTACAACAACCCCAAGCACCGGCGCGCCGGGCGTAAATGGGTGGAACTCATGGCGCGGATGGAGGGGCCGATCGTCGCTACCCTCAACGTCGTCTTCGCCACCGACTGGCTCAGTGAAACCGATGAATCCCTCGAAAACCAACTGCAGGTCGCGGTCCAGGCAACGCCCGGCCGAATGACAGCCCAGGTGGTTCCCAGCGGCCCGGGGTTCGTCACGGAAAACAACCTGCGCCTCTTCAATACGCTGATCTACTCGGCCCAGCACCGCATCTCAATTTGCAGCCCGTACTTCGTCCCCGACGATTCGCTGCTGTACGCCATTACGACGGCGGCCCAGCGTGGTGTTGACGTGGAACTTTTCGTCTCCGAGAAGGGCGACCAGTTCCTGGTCCACCACGCGCAGCGCTCCTACTACGAGGCGCTGCTGGAAGCCGGGGTGCGGATCTACCTGTACCGCGCGCCGTACGTGCTGCACGCCAAGCATTTCACCATCGACGAGGAAGTGGCCGTCCTCGGCTCCAGCAATATGGACATGCGCTCCTTCTCGCTCAACATGGAGGTGTCCGTGATGCTCCTGGGCGCCGAAGCCGTGGACAGCATGCGCTCCGTTGAATCGAGCTACCGGGAAATGTGCCGCGAGCTGACCCTGCAGGGCTGGTTGCACCGGCCGATGCTTGCCAAATATGTGGACAACGTGGCGCGGCTGACGGCGACCCTGCAGTAGGGACTCAGTCCTCGGCGCAGGCCTCGTCCGCGGGTTCGGTATGGACCCTCGACAGCAACCGATGGAGTTGCTGGAGCTCATCGGCCGAGAACCCCGCAAAGGCCTCCTGCTCGACGTCGGCCACCGCAACTTCAATGGACGCCACCGCGTGTTTGCCTGCCGCGGTGATTTCAACGATATGACGACGACGGTCCGCGGGATCGCGGCGTCGTTCCGCCAGCCCTTCGCGTTCAAGATCGTTCAGGACCGCCACCAGTCCGCTCGCGTCGATGGAGAGAACATCGATCAGGCCCTGTTGACTGAGCGGCCCGGACTCCTCAAGCTGGCACAGCAACACGGCATGCCTTGGGCTGAGCCCGGAGGAGTCGAGCGCTTGGCGGAGGCGGGTATTCATGATGCGCCCGTGGCGCGCCAAGAGAAACCCCAGTTGCTTTCCCGCTGCCGAAGAACTCATCAGCAAAATCTTATCACTGAGGAAATTATTGATCATTCACAATCGTTGTCCTTCATAAACGATCTGAGCGGCACGAGCCGAGCAGCGTGAGCTTTCTACCTAAGGAGTTGCCATGAATGATCAGGCTCCGCACCCCACTGTGGTGGTTATCGGTGGAGGCTACGGCGGGATCTCCGTAGCCAAGGCCCTGGACGAACACGCGACGGTTACCTTGGTGGAGCCCAAGGACGCTTTCGTACACAACATTGCTGCCCTCCGATCGGTGGTCCAAACCGATTTCCTGCCGCGGATGTTCCTTCCCTATGACCGCCTGCTGGTGCGCGGCACGGTACTCCGGGACCGCGCAGTCCGGGTGGACGGGCACACGGTCGAGTTGGCCTCGGGTGCCAGCCTGGCACCGGACTACATTGTGCTGGCAAGTGGTTCCAGTTACCCCTTCCCGGCCAAGAGCGATCGAATGGTCACCACTGACGCCATCGCCCGCTACCAAGCAGCACATAACGACCTTAAACGCGCCGACCGGGTGATGCTGCTGGGCGCCGGGGCTGTAGGCCTTGAATTCGCGGGCGAGATCGCGGCGGCATGGCCGGAGAAGGACATCGTGATGGTGGATCTGGCGCCGGACATCCTGCCAGGGCCGTACGATCCACGGCTGCGGATTGAGGTCAACCGGCAGCTGGATGAACTCGGCGTACGGCGGATCCTGGGGAATCCGTTGGTCCAGTTGCCGTCGGTTCCTGCGGGTGAATTCGCCACCTTTACGGTCAGCACCACGGACGGTACTGACATCCAGGCGGACATCTGGTTCCGCTGCTACGGAATAACACCGCAGACGGACTATGTGGCGGGAGACCTCCTGGCGGCACGGACCGCCGAGGGCTACCTGGACGTCACCCCCGAACTCCGCGTCGCGGGCTTCGAGAACGTCTACGCCTTGGGCGACATTTCGGCGATCGACGTGAACAAAGCGGGCGTCGCGGGACGCGAGGCCGCGGTGGTTGCCAAGAACATCCAAGCCCAGATTGACGGCTCGGCAGAGATGTCCGCTTATGCCCCGTCGAAGCCGGTCATCATCCTTCCGTTGGGGCCGACCGGCGGTTCGGGCCAACTGCCCGACGGCGAGATCGCCAGCCCGGAGCTGATCTCCCAGATCAAGGGTCAACACATGATGATCGACCGCTATGTGGAAATGTTGAATCTCGGCGCATGAGTTGACTGCTTACGCCGACTGCTAGCCGAGGACGGCGTTGACGAGTTTGACCAGGTCCGCCGCGGAGTCGGCAGTGACAGCGGTGCCCGTCTTAATCGCGGTGGCCCCGAGATTGCCTTTCACTCCGGTCACGGTCAGTGTGGTCACCTTCTGGCCGGAGGGCAGGACCTGGGTGCTCAACGCTCCCGTCGACTGATCCCCGCTGGTCTTTTGCGGCAACGGCTGGGTCTGGGTCGTGACCTTCTGCCCCCCTACCTCGATCGTGAAGGTCGAACACTGAGCCAGCGCATCAGTGGCCTTCTTCGTCTGACCGGCCAGCACGCTGGGATCCTTCACCGCCAGGGCAGTGATCACGGTGACGGACTTATCCGCGGCCGAAATGCTCTGCCCAGCGGCATACGTCGCCCCCCTCCGGGACCTGCGCGCTGTTGTTCGCCAAGGCTGCGCATGCCGGGGGAGTGATGACGGCGGACGCGAGCAACTGCTTCGCCGCGATCATGCCCTGGTCGATCTGCGAAGCGGGCACGACGGTCAACGGCTTGCCCTGCTCGTCTTTCAACTGAGCGACGATCGAAGCGAGTTCCTCGTTTGTGTACGTCTTCGGCGTAGGAGTTGGTGTTGGCGTAGGAGTTGGTGTCGAGGAGGAAGCGGCGGCGCTCCCCGGATTCGCGGGACCCCCGCAGCCGGTCAGCGCCAGTACGGCAGCAAAGAGAATCCCGAGCGGTGCGAGCACTTTTTTCATTTATCAACCCCAATTTTTGTGACGGCACGACATTCCCGGTGGTAACCGGCACGGCCTTGCCTCAACCGCCCGGCCGGTCTTTCCCCGCACCGATCCCGGGCAGTAATGAACAGGATGGTTGCCACGGTACATAATCAGTAGGCTTCCTAAGTAGAGTGTTGTCTACTTGGATGCCGTGAACAGGGTCAGTACTTGCCTTTGATCACGAAGAAAGAGCCGCGAATAACGCCTGCCAGCTTCGACTTCTGGCGAGCGAATTTGAAGCGTGACGCCAGTTCTTCCGGGATCTCCATGCCGTCGGCGAGTTTGAATCCGACCGCTCGCTTCCCGCCGGCCTCGATGCTGTACATGACGTTGATCGACAGTCCCGACTCGTAGAAGACGTACGCCATCCGCAAACCGTCGACGTCGAAGGAAGTTGCTTCCAGCGGGCGGGAGCTGATGACGATGTCGCGCTCCTCCTTCAGGATGCGGCTCACCCGCTCGACCACCTCCGGAACCTCGCTGGCCGGGCTCACGGTGAAGACGTGGTCGTATTTGTTCCGGTAGTAGCGGCCCTCGTTGGCGCGCAACCCGGCAAGCGCCTCGGCAACCGGAGACGATTCCAGCCCGGCAGTAGAAACTTTCTCGAAGTCAACGATGTACGGCATTCACCCTCCTGGTAAGACGTGGTTGGACCAATGCTAACGCGGCGACGTGCCAGCACTCCCAAGGGGGCTTTCCTTCCAGCCGCAATGGGGCGATTCTGGAATTCCAAGCATGTTTGGAAGCGTTCTTCGGAGGCATCATGGCGCGGAAAAACGAATCCCCGGCTGTGCAGGCACCGCCCGAGCCTGGAGACGAATACCCTGAAAAAGTCCGAATCCTGGCGGAGGGACGATTGGTCAGCGACAGGCTGTGGAACGCGGACCTCGCACCGGCCCGGCAACGCAACTGGAGGGTCCGCAGCCTCTTCGCCCTGTGGATGTGCGACGTCCACAGCATCGCCGGTTACACTTTCGCGGCCGGCCTCTTCATCACCGGCCTGGTGGGCTGGCAAGTCTTCCTGGCCCTGGTCCTCGGCATTACCCTGGTCTATTTCCTCATGAACTTCGCCGGGACGGCGGGGCAGAAAACCGGCGTACCGTATCCGGTCCTGGCGCGGATGTCCTTCGGCCTCTTCGGCGCCAACCTGGCCGCCTTGATCCGGGCACTTATCGCCATTGCCTGGTACGGCATCCAGACCTGGCTCGCCTCGGAAGCCGTGTTGGTGCTGCTGTTTTCCGTGTGGCCCCAGCTGACTTCGCTGGACGGTCCGGACGTGCCACGTATCCTTGGCCTGACGCCTGTCGGCTGGGCGGCTTTCCTGGTCCTCTGGGCGGTCCAGTTGCTGGTCATCCGCCGGGGCATGGAGACGGTGCGGAAGTTCCAGGACTGGGCCGGTCCCGCCATCTGGGTGGCCATGTTCGCGCTCGCGATCTACATCCTGACGCAAGCGGGCAACAAGTTCAGCCTCTCGATCCCCGGCGTCGCGCCTTTGGACGGCCCGGCGGCCCTGACCCAGTTCTTCTCGGCCATCGCCCTCACAGTCACCTACTTCGCTGCGCTGCTCCTGAACTTTTGCGATTTCTCCCGGTTCGCGCCGGACCGCAAGACCATCCTTCGCGGCAACTTCTGGGGCCTGCCCGTGAACTTCATCGCGTTCGCCCTGGTCACAGTGGTAGTCACGGCCGGCGCGGCGTCCTACTTCACCGCAGAGCAGTACGCCGGCCAGGACATGTTCAAGGTGATCACCGATCCCGTGGCGATCGTCCAGGCGATCAAGAATCCGTGGATCACCATCATCGCCGCCATCACGTTTGTGGTGGCCACGATCGGCATCAACGTGGTGGCCAACTTCGTTTCGGCCTCCTACGACCTGGCCAACGTGGCCCCGCACCGGATCGACTTCCGCCGGGGCGGTCTCATCAGTGCAGTACTCGCAATCGTGATCCTGCCGTGGAACCTCTTCAGCAGTCCCGTAGTGATCGTGTACTTCCTGGGTGGCCTGGGCGCGTTGCTTGGTCCGCTGTTCGGGGTCATCTTCACGGACTTCTTCCGCATCAGGCACCAACGATGCAAGGTCTCGGACCTGTACCACGAGGACGAGAAAGGCCTCTATTTCTACACCAAGGGCTGGAACCTCAAGGCCGTCGCCGCATTGGTGCCGGCTGCCGTCGTCGCAGGTGTTTTGGCCCTGGTGCCGGCACTGCAGACTTTCCTCCCGGGAGGCTCGGGGCTGGGCCCGTATTCCTGGTTCGTGGGGGCAATCCTGGCCAGCCTGATCTACTACACGATCACCCGCAACGATCCCCGGACAGTCCGCGCCCGCACGGAGGAGCACGACTGACTCTCAGGTAGTGGGAAACTCCGCGCCGAGGGCCGAGAGCACGCCGAACGCCTTGGTACGGATTTCGTCGTATTCGTCCTGGGGCGTGGAGTCCGCCGTGATGGCGCCCCCGACGCCGAGACTGAGCGTGCGTCCTCCGTCGCCGTCGGGACCCATCACCAGAGTCCGGATCACGACGGCGAGGTCCGTCGCCGCGTTGAGCGAAAAGTACCCGATCGCGCCGGAGTAGACCCCGCGCGGTCCGGATTCGAGCCCGTCAAGGATGTCCATGGTGCTGATCTTCGGGGCGCCTGTCATGGACCCGGCAGGGAACGCGGCCGCCACGGCCTCGGCCCGGGGTGCTCCGGGGCGCAGCCGGGCGTCGATGGTGCTCACCATCTGGTGCACCGTGGCATAGCTTTCCACCTGGCACAACCGGCTGACGGTCACTGACCCCGGCACGGCGAAGTGGCTGAGGTCGTTGCGGAGCAAGTCCACGATCATGATGTTCTCGGCACGGTCCTTGAGCGAGGATTCAAGGCCACGCCGCAGGGCCTCGTCAATGGCGGGATCGTTGGCCCGGCCCCTCGTGCCCTTGATCGGCTCGGCCCGCATGCCGCCGTCGGAAGTTATCCGCAGGAAGCGCTCCGGCGAGGTACTCGCGACCGTCATATCGCCGAACCGCAAGTAGCTCGCGAACGGCGCCGGGTTGCGTTTGCGCAGCGCGAGGTAGCTCTCCCACGGGTCCATCCCGGGATCCGGCGCCGTCACTGTGGTGGTCAGGCAGACCTCGTACGTGTTGCCCTCGGCGATCTGGTGCTGGGCCTCAGTGATTTTGCTTTTGTATTCGTCCTCGGTGTCGCGGCTGGAGAACTCGAGCGCCACCGTACGGCTCCCGACGGCGGGATCCCCGGCCGAGTGCCTCGGCGCTCCCGCCGCTTGGGGTGCCGACGCCGCGGACAGCACGGCCTCGCGCGCAATCCCGAGCCATTCGCCGGCGTCGGGAGCCTCGATGGCGAGCAGCCAGACGGCGCCGTCACGGTGGTCGATCACGACGGCCCGGCCGGCGAAAAGCAACGCCGCATCCGGAGTGCCGGCTTGGACATCGCTGCCACCGGTCTCCCGCTTCAATTCATAGCCGAGGTAGCCCAACCAGCCGAGCGTGAATTCGCAGTCGTAGCCTTCCGGCGCCCTCAAGGCCCTGCGGCCCCACACGGTGTCCAGCCAGCGGAAGAAGGGACCCGTGGTCTCCACGGTGGCGCATCCGGCGCTCAGCCGGGTGGCTCCGGAACTATGCATTACAGCTTGACCGAAGGAGCCGCCGTCGTCCGCGAGGATACTGAAGCGGCTGCGTTCGGTCGCCGCATTGGAGGATCCGGCGTCGCTGGCTGTGTCCCTGTTGGAGGACGTGTTGGAGGAATCGAGCCAGACGGCGTTGGCGGACTTGGCGTACAGCGCTTGGAACAGCGCCGCGGCGTCCGGCGTGGCGTCGATCCGTTCGGCTTTGAGCTGTAAGCCGCGGCGTGCCGAGAGTTCGGGAGCCAGCACAGGGGAGAGAGCAGGGAGGTAGTTCAGCGCCTGCAGGGCGTCATCTGGGGCATTGCCATCCGCCCGGTTCAGCACCCGGACGTCGATGTGGTCGAGGACGTCGTCGGACTCCAGCCACTCGTCCTCCTGCGCCGCCCAGCTGTCCCAGAACGGCTCGTAGCTGCTGCCGTCGCGGGCCATCGCACGGTGCCTGCGGTCGTCGTCGGGAGCGTCTACCCAGACCACGGCGTCCAGCATGGGCCGGGCCGCACTCGCGGCGGCACCGACGCCCTCGACGATGACGAGTTCGGCAGGCAGCGTCACATGGCTGCGGCCGTCGTAGTGTTTCTCCCAATCCCAACTGACCCACTCGGCGGCGTCGCCGTGCCGCAGCGGTGCCAGGACCGTGGTGACGTACCGCTCGACGCCCGCGGCAAGGCCGTTCCAGCCCGGATAGATGTCCTCAAGATGGAACAACGACACCTTGTGATGCATGCGTAGGCGGGCGGCGAGTTCGACGGCGAGAGTAGTCTTTCCCGCGCCGGACCGGCCATCGATGGCGATGATCACGGGTGCTGGGGTCATGAAATAGAGCGTACCTGCTGCGGATCGTGCTGCTGTGCGTGCTGCCTCGCGGCAAGGGCTTCCCGCGTGTGCGCGACGATGCCAGGGACGGCCGCGCGAATGAGGTCCCAGGTCACGTCGAAATCGTGATGGCCCCCATACCAAGGATCCTCGATGCCCAGGTCCAGGGTGCTCCGGCCAACAACGGCTGGGTCGAAACTGCGCAGCATCCGGATCTTGGCGAGTGTTTCCGAATCCGGGGCGGCCTCGTGCAGCCAGCCATAGTGATCCACGTCGAGGGCCAAAATCAGGTCCCGCTCCCGGAACCACTCCGGGCGCCAGCTCCTGGCAATGTGACCCTCGGAGCGGATGCGATGTGCCGAAAGGACCCGGGCTGCGCGTGGATCGATGGGGTGCCCGGCCTCGTAAGACGTAGTTCCCGCGGAGTCCACAACAACCGCTCCACCCAGCCCTCCGGCGTCGAACGCTTCAGTCAACATCAGTTTCGCCATGGGTGAGCGGCAGATGTTTCCCGTGCATACGGTGATGATGCGGTATGGGCTCGACGCTGAGTACATGGAGCAAGCATGGGGGATGCCACCCTGTCTTGGCTAGTCAAAAAGGAAAGGAGATTACAGGATTTGTAAAGTCGCTGGTGGAGGCGTAAAAGCGCGGGCTGCGGCTCAGGAAATCCGCAAGTGCTCCAGGACTTCCTCGGCGCCGGGGTAGGCGGCCTGCGTGCCCTTCTTGGTGGTGGCGAGCGCTGCGGCAACCGAAGCGAACGCCGCGGCTTCTGCCAAGGTTTCGCCCGCGGCGAGGCGGGCAGCGACGGCACCGGTGAAGGCGTCCCCCGCACCGGTCGTATCCACGGCATTGACCTTGGTGGGTGCGATCCGGGAGATCTGTTCCCCGGATGCTGCGAGTGAATCCAACACCACCGAGCCGTGGGAGCCGAGGGTAACCAATACCCGTTGCAATCCGCGCTCGGCGAACTGGCTTCGGACCGACTCCCAGGCGCTTGCATGCGCCCCCGGGTGCGGCATTTCGGCGTCGCCCAGGAACATGGACGCTTCGTGGGCGTTCACCAGCAGGACATCGCTCAAGGCGGCCAGGCTTTGCGGGATCTCGGCGTACGGCGAGAGGTTCAACAGAACGGTTGCACCGGCGTCGTGCGCTGTTTTGGCGGCAGCCTCCACAGTTTCGAGGCTGACCTCCAGGCAGAGGCAGAGCACCGCGGCCTCGTCGAAGGCGTCCGCTGACACGTCCGCCGGGGCGAGCGTTCCGTTGGCGCCTGCCGAAATGATGATGTTGTTCTCACCGTTCGCGTCTACCGCGATGACCGCGACGCCGGTGGCGACATCCGCGGAACGGCGGACGCGCGAAACGTCCACGCCGGCCCCTTGCGTGGAGGCAAGGAGCATGTCACCGTTGGGGTCGTTTCCGACCGCACCGATCAGGCTCACCGTGCCGCCCAACTTGCTCGCCGCGACGGCCTGGTTGGCGCTCTTGCCGCCGGGATTGACCGCGAAACCGTAGCCGTGGACGGTTTCTCCGGGGAGCGGGAGCCGCTCGCAATAGATGGTCAGGTCCGCGTTCAAGGACCCGACGACGACGATCCGGCGGTTCACTTTTCAACCTCGGCTTCGAGGGGCTTCGGGATGAGCAGCGAGGCAGCGAAAGCGGCGACCGTGATGGCGAGGCCGACGACGACGACCGTCAAGTACGAGGCCTTGGCGTCGCCGAGCGCCGAGGTCGCCACAAGGACCGCCGGCAGCACCAGGAAGCTCAGGCCAGCGCCGAGGTTGAAGGCTCCGGCATTCATTCCGGGCAGGAAGCCGGGGTTGCCGGCGGGGGAGAGGACAACTCCGAGTCCGTTGAGCATGATGTTGACCGTACCGGCGTACATGATGCCGAGCAAGGCCGTTCCCACGATCATGAGGGGCAGGCTGCCGAGTCCGAAGAACGCGATGACGGCCAGGGCCGCGATGCTTCCCAGCATGCCGATGCGGAGGACTTTGGTGTAGCCGAGCACCGGGGCGAGCCGGCCGCTGATGGGTCCGAATACCCAGCCGAGCAGGGCGTACGGCGTGAGGATCATGAGGGACATCTCGGTGGGGCCAACCCCGAATCCCGGTGCCGCGGCCTGGACGTAGGCCGGGACGATGCCGTTGATGACTGCGAAGATGCCGGTCATGGCGAGGGTGGTGGTCAGCAGCGGCGCCCAGGTGGAACGCTGGCGCAGGTGGACGGTTTCCACCATCGGTTCCTTGGATCGCTTCTCGACTGTCCAGAACGCGGCGAACGCGGCAGCAGCGACCACAATCAGCCCGATGGCCAGCGTCAGCGTTCCGGAAGAGAAGGCGCCGACCAGCTTGGACCCCTCATTGAGGGCTGTCAGGAGTGCGCCCACCGCGATGACTATGAAGAACACGCCGAGCCAATCCATGGTTGTGCCTGCAGCGGGCTTGCTCTCGCCAGCAAGGATGGCGACCAGGGCCGTGGCCACGATTGCGAGGCCGACCATGAGCCAGAAGATGCTGCGGAAGCCGAAGTGCTCGGCGAAGTAACCGCCCACGAAGGAGTCGACGCCCGCAACGCCGCCGTTGACTGCCGTGATGAGGCCCATCAAGGCTCCGTACTTGCGCGGGTTATTGACCGCGGAGCGCAGCATGATGAGGCACAGCGGCACGGTGGGGCCACTGACGCCCTGGACGATGCGGCCCACGAAGAGCCATGTAACGTCGGGGGCCATGGCTGCGATGACCGAGCCGACGGCCATCAGCAGCATCATGCCGAGGAGGATTTTCTTGCGGCCGACGATGTCGCTCAGGCGCGGCAGGAAGAGCGAGAACAAAGCTGCGGCCGTGAAGAACCAGGTCTGGGAGAGGCCGATGACTGCCTGGTCCGTGTGGAGCTCGTTTCCCATCGTGACCAAGGCCGGGCTGAGCATGGACGCGTTGAGCTGGAAGGCTACGCAGGCGGCCAGCAGGGCCACCATGAGGGCCGCGACGTTGCCGCGGTTGGTCTTGGTTTCGTTGATGAGGGTGGTCATTTACTTGGCCTCTCCGGCGATGCTGGCGACGGCGGCGGCGTCGCCGCTAATGGTGGCGGGAGCGCCGGCGTCGGGCTCCCCGATGCGGATGATCGCGTCGGTGACGAGGTTCCAGAACTTCTCGTGGTCAAGGTCGACGGCGACGGAGGTGTGGCAGTCGGCCGGCGCGGGGGCGCGGAAATCTGCCACGGTCATGCCAAGGGTGAGCTTGCCCTGCAGTTCGATGTCGACGGGGACTTTGCGGGTAGTCATCACGGTGGGGTCGATGACGTAGGCCACGGCGCAGGGATCGTGCACCGGGGGATAGTCGAAGCCCTGTGCATCCTTGTAGGTCTTGGTGAAGAACTCCATCAGTTCCATGACGAACTTGGCCGGCTTGGTGCCCACGGCGGCGATCTTCTCGACGACGTCGGGAGTGGCCAGCGCCTGGTGCGTGAGGTCCAAACCGACCATCACCACGGGCCACTTTTCGTTGAAGACGATGTGTGCGGCCTCGGGGTCAATGATGATGTTGAATTCCGCCACGGCGCTCCAATTGCCTACGTGGTAGCCCCCGCCCATGAGGACAACTTCCTTGACGCGCTCAACGATGCGCGGCTCCTTGCGGGCGGCCATGGCGATGTTTGTGAGTCCCGCTGTGGGGACGAGGGTAACGGTGCCCGGCTCGTGCGCCATGATCGTTTCGATGATGAGGTCGACGGCGTGGCGCGGGTCCAGCTCGATGGCGGACTTGGGCTGTTCGGGCCCGTCCATGCCGGTTTCGCCGTGGATGTCCGGCGCGGTTTCTATGGAGCGGACGAGTGGGCGGTCGCAGCCGGCGGCAAAGGGAACACCTGTGATGCCGGCGATGGTGCCCACGGACAGGGCGTTTCGGGTGACCTTTTCTAGGGTTTGGTTCCCCACCACCGTGGTAACGGCGAGCAGTTCGATGTCCGGGTTGCCGTGGGCCAGCAGCAGGGCCACGGCGTCGTCATGCCCGGGATCACAATCCAGGATGATCTTCTTGCGTTCACGGGTCATGGTGTTGGGGTCCATGTTCATCTCCACGTCATTGGGGCCTGCCGAGGCAGGGTGCTAAAGCATTCAGGGGAATTCTGGCACTGGTTTGTGTGTCACGTCAAACGCTTAACGCAGATGGCGTCAAGCGCTTGATGCCTTGCGGCGTGGGAAGGGCTTGATTCCCGCTACGATCGTTGTATGGAATCCGCGGAACCAGTGCATCGGGCCTCAAGCCGCACGCAGCGCGTCACCGCAGCGATGGTGGCCTCCCTGGCAGGGGTCTCGACTGCGACGGTGTCCCTGGTTGCCAACGGCAAAACCCAGGGCAGAGTGTCCGACGACAACATTTCGCGGGTCCGCCAGGCCATCGCCGAACTCGGCTACGTGGTGGATGGCATCGGCAGTTCTTTGGCCAAGGGCGTGAGCTCGATCGTGATCCTTGTGGCGCCGGACATTTCCAACCCCTTTTTCGCCAAAGTCATCGCCGGAGTCCGGGAATCGCTCGGCTCCGAGTACCAACTGCTGCTCTCTGTGACCGATGCCGGTGAGTTCCCCCGCGCGGAGGACGTCCGAAAGCTCCTGGCCCTTCGCCCTGCGGGCCTGCTGGTGGACGCACCCAACGCAAGCTTCCTGGAGGATCTTTCGGTTGCCGGGCCGCTGGTCCTTCTCGATGCGCCGGGCCTCGAAGCCTATGCTCCGTCCGTCAACCTCGACGTCGCACATGGCGCCCGTGAATTGGCCGCGCACCTTGCGGCCTCCGGGCACAAGCGAGTTGCCTACGTGGACAGCGTGACCGGCACGGCCACCTTCGAGGTGCGCCGGGCGGCGTTCCTGGATGAAGCCAATTCCTGCGGGATTTCCGTTGCGGACGCGCACATCATCAGTACCACCATCGACGTCGGCGCCGCCGCGGCTGCCTTCGCCGCCGCGTGGCCGGACTGGCAGCGCGCCGGGGTCACCGCCGTCGTTTGCGGAACTGACACCCATGCCTACGGCGTGTTGCAGGAGGCCCGAGTGGCCGGGGTCCGGATTCCGGAGGAACTCGCCGTTGCCGGCTTCGATGACCTGCCGTATTCGGCCACGAGCAACCCGAGCCTGACCAGTGTGCATCTGCCGGCCACTCCGTTGGGGCTCAAGGCCGGCGAACAACTCCGGGCGCTGATGGAAGGGCGTGAGCTGGAACAGCCGCAACTGACGCTGGAGAGTTCGTTGGTGGTGCGCGGGTCCACGGCGTAGGAGGCGGGGCTCGTTTGGTGGGGTCCATCGACTCAGCGTGGTTCACCGAGCTGCCGACGATTCCTGCTGAAAAGTTCCGTTGATTTTCGGGGATTTTGTCCGGGAGGGTTTCCGCGAGCTAAAAATGTCGTACCCCTCTGGAATGCTTTGGTCATGGCGGGGAACCGGGGAACACAGCTGATCGGATCAAGCGCGCCTTCGGGCGGGGCGGGTCCGGAGGCTGTGCCCGGTGTTGCTGTCCCGTGCGTCCGGGTGCAGGACCTGATCGACGCAGTGAAGTCTCTTCGCCCGACCGCTCCGTTTGAACTGGCCGGCGGCACCGAACTGGCCGGCAGCGCCGAGTTGATAGACCAGTTGCGTGGTCTTGAGGATTTGAAGTCCGCGGCCGCGGCTGCGCAGGCGAGGATCGCGGTCGCGTTCGATACCGCACAGCGCAGCGCCGACGCGGCGGCGGGTGTACCGGCCAACGAGCAGGGACGCGGGGTCGGAGCCCAGATTGCGTTGGCCCGGCGGGAATCCCCGGCCCGCGGATCCCGGCTCTCCGGCTTCGCGAAAGCCCTCGTGAGCGAAATGCCGCACACCCTCGCCGCCCTCGAGACCGGGCAGCTGAGCGAATGGCGGGCGACGCTGCTGGTGAAGGAAACGGCCTGCCTGTCCGCCGAAGACCGCTGCGCCGTGGACGAGGAACTCGCCGCCGACACCGGAGTCTTCGACGGCGCCGGAGACAAGGCCATCATCGCCGCGGCCAGGACCGCGGCCTACCGGCGGGACCCCCGCTCGGTCACCCAGCGCGCCAGCCACGCCGCCACCGAACGGCACGTGAGCCTGCGCCCGGCGCCGGACACGATGACCTACCTGACCGCCCTGCTCCCCCGTCGCCCAGGGCGTCGCCGTGCACACGGCCCTGACCCGGCACGCCGACTCGCTGCGCTCCAGCGGGGAGACCCGGACCCGGGGACAGATCATGGCCGACACCCTCGTCGAACGCACCACCGGCACCCCCGCAGGCATCACCGGCGTCGAGGTCCAGCTCGTCATGACCGACCGCACCCTCTTCCAGGGCGATGCCGAACCCGCCCGGCTCCCCGGCTACGGGATCGTCCCCGCAGGTTGGGCCCGGACACTGCCCATCACCGGGGACCAGGGCCAAGCAGAAGGTAGCCAAGACGGAGACAAACAGCCCGGCCACGAGCTCCGGCAGCCCCAGGATCTGAAGGTCTGGCTCCGGCGCCTCTACACCGCCCCCGGGACCGGGGACCTTGTCGCCACCGATTCCCGTGCCCGGCTTTTCCCGGCAGGCATGCGGCGCTTCATCCAGGCCCGCGACGACACCTGCCGCACCCCTTACTGCGACGCACCCATCAGGCACTTCGACCACATCATCCCCTGGCACGACGGCGGCACAACGAGCCTGACGAACGGGGCGGGCCTGTGCGAAGCCTGCAACCACACCAAAGAACTCAAAGGCTGGACAGCACGAACCGAAGCAGCAACAACACGCCCCGGGACACGGCA